>JAITQH010000092.1 GCA_031288985.1 Candidatus Methanoplasma sp.
TATCGCGTCCCTCTCCCTGCATGCCGATATCAGCTGGACTATGTCGTATTCCGTTATTACGCCGACAAGCTCCTTCCCGTCAAGGATCGGAAGAGTCGACACATGTCTGTCGTTCATCAGATGCGCGGCGTCCTCGAGGCTGTCTTCCCAGTCCAGGGTGATGACGGCCCCTGTGCAGACGCTCTCGACGGTTATGTGCGCCTTCGACGCCTTGCTGAGATCCCCCCAGCCCTTGGCGTCGTTCTTCCAGTTGTTCTCTATTATCTCCCTCATGCCCACGATCCCCACGGGGATGTTGGCGTCGTTGACGACGGGCACCGTCCTTATGTCAAGGCCGCGCATGATGTCCAGCGCGTCGTCGAGCATTGCATTGACGTTGACTGCCTCCACCGGAGAGGTCATGATCTCCCAGACCCTGATGTCTTTCAGGATCTTCATGCCGGCGGCTATGATGGTGAGTCCGCGCCTCGACACGATTCCGATTATCTTCTTGCCGTTCAGGACGGCCAGCTGCCTGCAGTTGTTGGCCACAAGATACTCTGCGATCTTGGTGACCTCGGTGTCTTTCGTCAGCGTCGGAAGATTTCTCACCAGGTTCTTCACTTTGGTGTCGGGCGTAACGCTCTTCTTCCTGAGGATCGAACCGTAGCTGACCATCCCCTCATAATTCCCCCCGTCTACAATCGGTATCTCCTGAAAACCTGAGCTTCGCATAAGCGCCAAGGCGTCTGCGACGCGATCCTCCGGCCCCACGGTCGGAAATTCGGTGATCAAAATTTGATCGACACCTGTACCGTCGATCTGGGATCTGAGTATCGAAAGCTTTTTGCTGTTTTCTAAGTCTTTTACTCCCAAAATTTCACCGTCTAACCACCGTCTCCGGAGATAATAAACCTTTTTAAGGTTCGCAGGAAACATGTGACCCCTCGGACGCGGCGCCTAGGTATAATCTAAAAAATGATGATTGTGAAGAAGTTTCCTTTATTTCTGCAAAGCATTAATATACTTTAGATCTCGGAGAAGCTTTTTCCCGCAAGAAGCGCGTCGATGACCGTCGAAACCGAATCCGCCTCAACTCTCTTCTGCAGGCCGGAATCCCTGTCGCGTATGGTGACCGTGCCTTTTTGCGGTCCGTCGAGAGAGTCGTAGTCGACGGTTATGCACCACGGGGTGCCGACCTCGTCCATGCGTGCATATCTCTTCCCTATCGTGCCCGCTCCGTCATAGTAAGCCTCCACCCTGTGGGAATGCACCTCGCGGTAGATCTTCTGCGCGAGGGCGTCAAGGCCGTCCTTCTCCATGAGGGGGAACACTCCGACCTTTATGGGCGCGACCTCGGGCCTGAGGCGGAGCACGGTGTAGTCCTTCTCGGCGTCATGGCTGTACGCATGCTCCAGGACAGAATAGAATATCCTGTCGAGTCCGTGGGACGGCTCTATGACGTGCGGCGTCACGCGCTCGCCCGAGATCTTCTCTTTTACAAGGGAGACTCCGAAGAACTCGCTTCCGAGGACCACGTCCTCGCCGTCAACGCTCACAGATATTTTGCCGTCGCGTATGTCGGACGGGGTCTTGGCCTCCAAGGCGTCCGCGATCGCTTTGGCTTTCGCCTTGAACGCGGGGCCGAGGGCCTTGTGGTTCGCTTTGACTCTGTCGCATTCGACCTCTTTCGGCTCGTCGAGCTTTTTGAAGTGCGTAAGCTCGGTCCCGGAGAACTGTGAATGCCTGGAGAGATCCCAGCATCCCCTGTCGGCGATGCCCGTGACCTCTATCCACCCGTAGGACAGGAGTATCTCCGCATCCCAGCAGTCTGCGGCGTAATGCGCCATCTCGTCAGAGAGGTGCTGTCTGAACCTAAGCTTCCCCTCGTCTATGCCCAGACGGGTCAGGAACCTCTTTGTTACATATATGAAGTAGGCGAGGACGCGGTTGGCGATTATGCCTTTCTCCACCGCCTCTTTCAATGTGACTGTTATCTCCTCGTCCCCCGTGTTGGGCACGAGGTTGAGCTTTTGATCCGCCGCTTCCGGGAACCTTGCCCAGTCTTTGTCCTCCGGATCGACGAAGAGTTCGACCTCCATCATGTTGAACTCTCTCATCCTTATCATCCCCTGGCGGGGGGCGATCTCGTTCCTGTACCCCCTTCCGGTCTGGATCACTCCGAGAGGGAGCTTTTCCCTGTTGTACCTGTAGAGGTTGAGGAAGTTGACGAATATCCCTTGGGCGGTCTCGGGCCTGAGATACCCCACGCGCGAAGAACCGGGGCCGATCGAGGTCTTGAACATCAGGTTGAACTCTTCCGTGGGGCCAAGCCTGCCTTTGCATTCGGGACACGATATCCCGTGTTTCTCAAAGGCCTCGTCAAGCTCCCGGGGCGTGAGGACGTCCGGGTTGCCGTAGAAATCCTTTACGAGGTGGTCCGCCCTGAACGGCGAATTGCACTTGGTGCAGTATGTCATGAGGTCGGCGAACTCGTCCACGTGCCCCGAGGCCTTGAAGACCTCTCTGGGGTTCACTGTCTCGGAGTCTATCTCCACGAATCCTTCGCCGCCCTTGTAGATGTCTCTCCATATCTCAACTATGTTGTTCCTGAGGCTGAACCCCAGCGGGCCGTAGTCGAACATGCCGGCCACTCCTCCGTAGATCTCGAAGGACGGCCATATGAATCCCCTGCGTTTGCAGACGGAGAGAAGGTCATTGTTGTTGATTTCAGTCATTCGCATTACCCGTGAGCGCGCGGAGAACGTCCAGATCGTATATCATTCCTGCCATCTCGTCTTTGGTCCCATGCACAGGGAGCTGTCCGAAGTCATTCTGTATCATGACCCGGGCGACGTCGTTGAGAGGAGTTTTCTTGAAGACGGTCAGCGGATTCCTGACCATGTAGTCCTTGACCTTTCTCTCGTCCGATATGTATTTGTTGGTCGCCGCGTAGAAAAGAGGAAGAACATTTCTGTATCCGGCGAGGTTTGAGTTCTCGATGCCGAGGCGGGACATTGCCTCCGCGTCGCCGATCTGATCGCTGAAAAGGTCGCGGTCCGTCAGGATCCCGACAAGCTTCCCCCTTGCGTCAAGCACCGGCACTGCGGAGACGTCGCTGATCCTCATGGCGGCCACCGTATAGGCCAAGGGTTCGTCCTCGTACGCAGTGACGCACGTCGTGCGGATGGCTTCTTCGGAGGTCATGGTCGTCTTCATGTCCCGGATCTCCTTCAGCAGATCCGTTGGGGTGACGATCCCTACGATCTTCCCGCCTTCGATGACGGGCAGCCTGTGTATCCTTTTATCCGAGAGTATCTTTGCGGCCTCGGCTATGGTCGCGTCGGGGCCGATGACTATGCAGCCTTTCTTCATGATGAGGGACAGCTGATCTTCGTCGAACTTCCTGAATATGTCCCTTCTGGATACTATTCCCATCAGCTTGCCGTCGGACGCGCGTACAACGGGTAGGCCGGTGAGCTTGTGCCTTACCATTATGTTTATTGCGTCGCTGCGGCTCCCGGGGACCTCGACTACTATCGGAGCCGGGGTCATTACATCAGCTACTGTTTTCATCGTGAACTACCTCTGGACTGCAGATGCGCGGTCATCGGATGTCGAGCGACCGTCATAACAGCCCTTTTCAACGGTTAATGTGTTATCGTAGATAAGCCCATTGTCCCGCATGCTGTTTTCCGTCTGCCGAACGTAAGTTTTCATGCATGCGGCCGCGGAGCGGACGGCGGGCATTCGGGATGGCGGTCTTGCTCCCGCAAAGGATCTGAGGTCACTTGGAAGGCACAGACCTTACGACCATAACGGGGCACATGGACTCTTTGATGACCTTTTCGGCCACGCTGCCCATGAGCAGCTTTGACATGCCTGTCCTTCCGAGGGTGCCCATGACGATGACGTCGTATCCCTGCGACTCCTGCGCGATCACCCTCGCGGGCGCGCCTTCGACGATCTTCTCCTCGACCTCTACGCCGATCTCCTTTCCGCGGTCCAGCACGTAGCCCGTGGCGAATCTTCCCTCTCTCTCAAGCGTGTCGTAGATGTTGGCCACCGCCGAGTCCACATGAGACCTGGAATATATGGACTGATCCAAAACATACAGCGCGGTCGCTTTGCCGCCTGACAGCTTGGCCAGAAGAAGACCGTTCTCTATGGCCGCTTTGGTGAACTCGCTCCCGTCGGTGGGGATAAGTATTCTTTTGAATTCAGACATTTCGCTTCCTCCCGAACCTTGACGTTCCGCCTGTGCTTTCCAACACGGAGCGGACGCTCATGCGCCCGGCGTGCGGGAACACCGAGAGATCCGCTTCCGCGCCCTTTCTGACATGAATGTCCTTGGCGGGATATAACATGTTGCGCCCGGCCTCCAGCATCGGCCGCCAGACATCGTTGGGATCTCCCCCCTGCGCCATAAGCGCATTGAAGAACACGGATGCCTCCGTGCGGACGTCCGGCGCACGCAGCATCGCGTTGTCGGTGCCGATCGCGATGTCCACGCCCGCGTCCATCATCCTCTTTATCGGCGGGACCTTCCCAAAATAAGCGTTCGATCCCGCGCATACCACGACAGGCACCTCCGCCTCGGCGCATTTCAGCAGGTCTCGGTCGGTGGCCTCGACCATGTGCACCACGAACGCGGGGTCGAGCGACAGGACCGAGTCTATGTCTTCGCGCACCCGCTCGCTGACGTGTATCCCGAGCATCTTCCCCGCCCTGCGTACATCGTCCGCCACAGATTCGGCGCAGCGCGCGTCGATGTCGGAGACGC
>JAITQH010000108.1 GCA_031288985.1 Candidatus Methanoplasma sp.
GAGATCATCGGATCGGTGCTGCACTTGGACAGGAGGCCGGAGGAGTATGCGGAGACCCTTCATGCGATACTTGACGCGGGGGGAGCGCCCGTCCCCCATCTGACCGTCGGGTTTGGATCCCGCGACCTCATCGGGTCGGCGGAGGCCGTGAAAGAGGCGGGGCTCTCCCGGGTCGTCCTTCTGGGTCTGGTGCCCACTCCCGGGACCGTGTTCAGCTCCCGTTCAGTGTCCGAGGCGGAGATGATATCCGCCGTGGACGTTCTTTCCGGCATGGGATTGGAGGCGACCCTCGGCTGCATGCGCGACAGATCCCACAGATCGTTGGAGAGGGAATGCATACTGCGCGGCGTGAAGGGAATAGCCAACATGTCACGCGAAACCCTGAGATGGGCGGAAAGGAACGGTTATTCCGTATCCGAGAGCCGCACCTGCTGCTGCTGCGCCGGGCCTCAGAACATCGAATCCGTCTTCTCCGAAAGATATCCGTGATCGGCGACCTTCCTTCCGACCAGGAACACCGCGGCGTATTCCGGGACCTCTGTCTCCCCTTTGAGCGAGAAGCGCCCGCCCTTGATGTTGAACTCATAGTCCCTGCGCATGGTTATCTTTGTGGGATCGTCCGAATATGCGGCGGGAACGGCGTCTTCCAGAGGATCGAAATTCGTAAGCTGGGTTCTTGTTATGGGAGTCACTCTGAGCCCCGATTTGCCGTGGACGGATCCCGGAAGGCGGATGAGCCTCTTGATGTCGGGGGTGACGGGCTTGTCCACCTCTCCCGACAGGCTCGGCGCGATGTCCTCCTTCATGATCTTCACCAGCGCCTCCTGGTGCGGACGCGTCAGGACGGCCATGTTGTTCCTGTCGAACAGGACCTTTCTGCTCCGGCGTACGTCCTCCTGCAGACCCGCCACCGTTTTTGTCTGCGAGGATTTGAGGGAGGGGTATATGCGCCGCAGATCCTTGGGGTCGAGGTCGCACACGTCGTTGACGACGTCCATAAGGCCGTTCCTCATCTTCTTCTTCCATCCTCCCGCCTCGGCGGAAGGGATGAGGCGGTCCCTGCTGACCCCGACTATGTTGCCCTGCGCAGTGCGCATCTGAGACACGGGGACCTGTTGGAAAGGGAACACCCAGTCGATGCTCATTCCCGAGCATGTGATATAATCGACCAGCTCCCTTCTCTCATAGGTCCCCAAGGTGAGGACGCTCCTGTGGGGGATGTGCGCATGGTATCCTCTGCCTCCGGAGAACGTCAGATGGATGTCGTCCTCGCCGAATCCCAGATCGGTCATGAGGAAGCTGTCCACCAGGTTGATCATCTCCGTGCGGATCTGTATGAGCATCTCCGCGTACGACATGTTCTCCGCGCCGGCAAGGTGGTCCGCGTCCAGATCGAATATCAATTCCGCGCCCAGCCACTCCTTCTCCTCCATGGTGGGGGCCGCAGGCTTTCTGTAATATGCGGTGGAATAATAGCTGTGGCTGGGGACCTGGGCGATCATGAACTTCCTGAGGTCTTCGGCGTTGTGGAACCCGATGTGCCTCTGGACCATATCCCGGTCGAAGAACATGAACCCGAACTCCCGCTTGGTGAACCTGTCCGGAAGTATGGGATGCTCCTCTTTGTAGTATTTTCGGAACGACTTCAGGAGAAAGCGGGCGTTGCGGTCCATCTGCGGTCCACCAGGGAATGTATAATTATATTGTTTGTCCTTAAAGCCTTCATGGGATCTCCCCCCGTCTACGACAATCACATCCACATGAGTCCGTCCGGCAGGAACGTGGAAGCGCTCCTGGAGTTCAAGGCCGCAGGCGGCACGGGGCTGACCCTCGTGACGCTTCCGTACAAGGAGGTGCAGATACGGCGCGGAGAGGACTTCGCCGCATCTTACGACATAACGCTGGGTCTCGCCAAGGCGGCAAGGGAGAGGACGGAATTGGAGATAAACATCGCAGTCGGGCCGTACCCCGTGCTGTTGCTGCCTCTCGCCGAGCATTTGGGCGCCGAGGCGGCGGAGGACGCAATGCTCAAAGGCATGGACGACGCCGCCGAACTTGTGGCGGAGGGCAGGGCGAGCGCCATAGGGGAGATAGGAAGGCCGCATTTCGACGTCGGCCAAGAGATATTGGATTCTTCCCACCGCATCCTGCGCAGAGGCATGGAGCACGCCAAGGAATTGGACTGCCCGGTCATAATCCACTGCGAATCCGGATCGGCGGAGACCAACCGCTATCTTTCCGAGACGGCCCGTTCGGCGGGGCTCGATCCCGGACTGGTGGTCAAGCACTTCTCCCCCCCGCTTGTGCTGCCGGAGGAGACCTTCGGAGTGATGCCGTCGATCCCTGCGTCCAAGACCTGCCTCGCGGAGGCGTTGGGGAAGGGCACATACCGGTTCATGATGGAAACGGACTACATAGACGACCCGGACAAGCCGGGGGCGGTGATGTCCGTGAACACGGTCCCCAAAAAGATCCGCTCCATGCTGGCGTCCGGAAAACTCACAGAGGAGGCCGTGTACCACATATGCAAAGAGCTGCCCGACTCCCTCTACCACCGCTGAAAGGTTATTCAACGATGACGCGTTACATCAGACCGAGAGCATGAGTTTCACTGTCCGCTGTGTTTATGACGAGGGCGCCGCGATCGGCACGAGCTTTATCGGTGCAAAAGGATTCTCTCTGCTCATCGAAGCGGACGGGAAGAGGGTGCTGTTCGACGCCGGGAAGCGCGGCCGATATCTTCTGCACAACCTCGGCCTCATGGGCGTGGACGCCGACTCCATAGACGCCGTCGTCATATCATGCGGACACGCGGACCACACGGGCGGGCTGCGGGCGCTGCTGAAAGAGAGGACGGTCCCGCTGAACATTTATGCCCCCGCCTCTGCGGCCGGGGTCAAGACTATATTCGGAAGCAAGGGCCTGTACATTCCGGAAGAATATTCCGAAAAGGCCATCGTCAGCCCGACGGGGGACTGGACGGAGATATCGGACCGCATGCACATGTCTCCGCCGTTTGGCAAAGAAGGGGAATCGTTCCTGGTCATCGACGCGTCCGGCGGCCCCGCTGTGCTGAGCGCCCGTTCCGGCTTCGGGGTCGGGAAGGCAGTGTCCGCAACGGAGGAGAAGTTCGGAAGGGCCCCTGCGGCGTATGTAGGAGGGGTCCTGATGCGCAGGAACGATGATTCCGGGGCCGATGCCGCCGCGGCCGTCTTCTCGGCGTCCGGATGCAGGGATCTGCACCTCAACCACTGCACGGGGCAGTTCGGGATCACAAGGCTCAGAGTGAATCTGGGTCTCGCCGGCGTCAAGGATTTTTATGTCGGAGAATCCATCGAACTCTGATCAGGCGCCAAGGAGCCAATCGACGATGTTCGAGTGTCTTATTCCGTCGCCGAAGTCGGCGGCAAGCCGGTCTGCCGATATGACGGTCTTGGGGTGATTGTCGCCTGCCGACCTGAGGGATCTGAGTTCGCGATCCGCATGTTCTCCGTCCTGCATCGAATAGGCGACCTGAAAATATTCAACGGAGCCGCCGCGTCTTGCGATGAAATCTATATCCCCGCAGCGGCATTTCCCCACAAGCACGGAATATCCTCTCCTCCGGAGCTCCAAATACACTATGTTCTCCATGAGCCTGCCGTAATCTTCGCTCACGAAGTTCAGCACGGCATTCCTCATGCCGGTGTCCGCAACGTAGTACTTGGAGTTTGGATTCAGGATCTTCTTTCCTTTCAGGTCGTACGATGCGGCCTCGTATAGGATGCAGCAGTCCGTGAGAAGTTTCAGGAACCGCTCGATGGTCTTGGCGGACACGAGTGCACATCTAACAATATTTATATACCTGTTTTTATAAGTTACAATTTTGATAAAAAATTGCATTTTCGCAAGTATATGTTACAACAATGATGCAGACTTCTGCCGGATGTTTCGCAGCCTTGCGCATATCCCGCCGATCCTTGCGCATCGGACAAAGCGGCCAAACAGGAGATGAGGCCTCATCTTTCCGCGGCGCTGTCATTTTTGTTCCGAGTTCATCAAATCGCGCCTGTGGGTTCTTTGTCGGGGGAGGCATGAACGCATCCTGCAGGAGCGGGGGGACGCTGCGGGCCGCGAAACCCTAATAACGAACCGTCGCACTATACGGGGATCATGAGAGCAGTGTGGCAGGCAAGGACGGCGGCCATGTTCATCGCGATGAGCATGATAATGGCGGCCATGGGACTCTTGGTGGGCATGCTTACGGGGCAGGTCATGCTGGGTCTCGTTGTGATGATGGCGATATCGATAGTATTCAACATCTATGCGTTCGTGTTCTCCAAGAAGCATGCGCTCCGGGCCAACGGCGCCAGGATCGTCTCGGAGGCCGAAGAGCCGCGCCTGCACGCAATAGTCGCGAGGGTGGCCGAGAAGGCAGGCGTCCCCAAGCCCGAGGTCGGCGTCAGCGAGGAGCCCATGCCCAACGCGTTCGCGACGGGAAGAAGCCCGAAGAACGCGGCGGTCGTGGCCACCAGAGGCATACTGAGGCTGCTTCCGGATGCGGAGCTCGAGGGAGTGATGGCCCATGAGATGTCTCACGTCAAGAACAGGGACATCCTGTTGATGTCGGCGGCGTCCACCATGGCCGCGGTGCTCACATACATGTCCCACTACGTGGTCTGGATGGCCCTGAGCGGCAGGAACCGCGACATGTGGACGCTGGCGATCGCCGTCGGAGCGAGCATCACCGTCCCGATCGCCGCAATGCTGGTGCAGCTCGGAGTCTCCAGGAACAGGGAATTCCTTGCGGACGAGACGGGAGCCAAGATAACCGGCAACCCCCGCGCGCTCGCACGGGCCCTCAGAAGCATCGAGATAGGCGTAAGGTCCCCGAACAACAATTACGACAAAGAGAGCTACGCCGACATGTGGATATCCAACCCCATACGGAAGAAGAACATGCTCTCGAAGCTGTTCAGCACGCACCCCCCGATGGACGAGAGGATAGCCAGGCTCAATGCGATGGCGGACAGGATGGAGAGCGGCGGAAACACGGCCCCCGCCGAAGGCCACTGGGCCGAAACCCTGTGATCACTTCACAGGCTCCCACTTGCACAGTTCGTTGACCTTCGAGAGCGTGGAGCCTCTCCGGATCTCTTCCCTTGTGCGCTCCTCTCTCTCGCTGACGTCCGCCGTGCGGTTGGCAACCTCCACCGCAAGCTCCTTCGGTATCACCATGAGGCCGTTCTCGTCTCCGACTATCCAGTCTCCGGTGCGGACGATCTGTCCTCCGACGGTGATCTCCATCCCTATTCCGCCGTATCCCTTCGGCTCTCCCGCGCAGGGGACGACCGACCGCGCGAAAGCAGGGAAACCGAGATCGATGATCCCGTCGATGTCCCGTATCGCTCCGTCGATGACCACTCCTTTCACGCCCGCGACCATCGCAGAATTGGATGCGAGTTCTCCCCATACGGCTACGGGCGATCCGCCGGCGTCCACTACGATGACGTCTCCGGGCCGGGCGCGGTCGATGGCCTCCACGGGCTTCGCCCAATCTCCGTTGGCCGTCTGAACGGTGAGGGCGCGGCCCGCCATCCTCTTGCCGTGTCCGATGAACGGCCGCAGCCCCATGACGACTCCGCGTTTGTGGAACGCGTCGGAGATGTTGCACGTCGAGGTCTTGGAGAACGCCTCGAAGAGTTCCTCTTCCGCATGCCGTTTCGCGGCGCCCGGATCCGCTTTCGCGCCGGACATCGCCGCCTTGATCGCGGCCGCCGCCCCTTTGACGTCGGCGGCCTTGACGATCGCTCCGCCGACGATGACTATGGATGCTCCCGCTTCCGCATACGCGCGTGCGGTCTCGGCGGTCACGCCCCCGGCGGAGGCCACGGGGATCGTTGTTCCCTTCACTATCTCCGCAAGAACATCAAGAGGGGCGGCCTCCCCTCTCATCTGGGTATCGATGCCCATGTGCAGGCATACATACGACGCCCCCAGAGATTCGACCTCCTTTGCCCTTTTGACCTTATCTTTTACATTGATGAGATCCACCATGATCTCCGCGCCGTATTTCCTGCCGGCCGACACGGCCTCGGACACGGTGGAGTCGTCCGCGAGCCCCAGCACGGTGACGATGTCCGCACCGGCCTTGGCTGCTATCTCCGTCTCGAACGCCCCTGTGTCCATGGTCTTTGCGTCCGCGACGATCTTCAGGCCCGGGAACTCCCGGCGCATGGTGCGGATCGCTTCGGCGCCCTCGCTCTTGATAAGCGGAGTGCCCACCTCGATCCAGTCCGCTCCCCCATCCACAGCCTCGCGGGCTATCGCAACGGCTCTGTTCAACTGCAT
>JAITQH010000119.1 GCA_031288985.1 Candidatus Methanoplasma sp.
TGCTGTGGCAGCAGACCGGCAGGGATGCATGGCTCAGAAGCATCGTCAGACCCATGGAGACCCTTGTGGATCCGCTGCCGAAGATAATCGTCAAAGCCACTGCGGTGGATGCCGTCTGCCACGGCGCGGATCTCAGCGTCAGAGGCGTGCACATGCTTGACGACGAGATACGAAAGAACGCCCTTGTGGCTCTCATGACGGCAAGGGGAGAGCTCATAGCCATCGGAAAGATGGCGATGTCCTCGCAGAAGATAATGGCCTCCGACGCAGGAAAGGCGGTGGACGTCGACCGCGTCCTCATGGACCGGGGGCACTATCCGCGCATGTGGAAATACTCCACGGATCTGGATCTTCCCGATATGGCGGAATGATCCCCCATCAGAAATGTCTATCTATTCTCACAGCATCGGGAGAGCGTAGGTGTTGACGTGACGCTGTTCGGGAACAACAAGCCGGTGCTGGAGATCAAAGGCCTCTTGGTGGGGCAGTTCGATCCGAAGGTCGACGGTTTCTACAAGAACGTGATGCCGTTCCGTTTCGATGTAAAGAAGAACCGCACGATTCACGTGTCCATAAGATCCGACGCGCCCGTGGACGCGGCCATTGTGGACGGGAAGGGAGCAACAGCATCCCACGTCGACCGTCTGACGTCATCGGAAACGGACGTCCATACGGGGAACAGCAGGGAGATGAGTCTGGTGCTCGGAGTATACCCCGGCGAAAAGGCCACAGTGGACGCAGAGATAAGGATGGATAAGAAATGAGGCCGCAGATCGAGAAGTATATCAAAGGCGCCAAAGGAGCGGACAGAGGGGATCTGGATCTGACTCGTCCGTCTGACGCGATGGCCTTGGCCGCCGCGGCCGTTGCATTCGCCGCCGCGCTCATTTATGTGATATACATCGGTCTGACGGATCCGGATGGCGCCGGCGCCGTGCCTTGGCTCGCACTCCCGTTCTTCGCATGCGGTGCGATCTACCATCTGAGGACCAGGTTCTGGGTTCTGATAGTCATTGCCGCCGCATCGGCGGTCATATGGTTCCTGGACATGCCGTCATACGTCCTGTTGGCGGTGCTCTTTGCGTCCGTCGCGATTCCGGGCACGGTGTATTTTGCGGAGGCGATCCAGAGGAGGATGTTCTACGCGGTCCTCCGCGCCGTGGAATACTGCTGCGTCCGACCTCCCGCGACGGTTGCCGAGAAGGCAGCCGTGTTCGCGTTCAGAGTTCCCGAGAATGTGGACTCCAGGAACATGGCCATAGAACAGAGCGGAAGGAGAGGCGGCATGCCTTGGAAGGATGTCCGCCGGACCGTCGCCTTGGGACTGGTCTTTGGAATGTTCATTTGGATATATCTTTCCCTGAACCCATCGATGCTCGGCGCGGGTGCGGCGGAGAACGCGGTCGCGGCGCACATATCGGTTCTGACGCTTTCGCTGTACATCCCTGCGATAGTAATTCCTTGGTCGGTGTTCAGATCCCTTGACGCCAGGGTGGAGACCAATTGCCGCGATTACAGATTTTATGACGGCGTCGTATCGACGATCAAGGCGATGGCTCTGCCGACGGCGGCCGCATTCCTGTTGGTGTTCATCTTTGCGGGGCCTGTGGATTATCCGTCCCTGTTGTACTATATGCTGTTCTCTGCCATTGCGTCCGCCGCAGTCGCGGCGGCGGCGGCGATTGTGTACCATGTGCTGTTCGAGGCGGAACTGGTCAACGACATAATCTCGGAATGGAGGATATTCCGCCCCGCCCCGCTGCTCGCGCCGCTGGAGGAAAGGGTCGGCCGTTCCGCAGAGGACGTCCCCGGGACTCCTGAGCGGAATCTCGGCGACTTCGGCAAGCTGATCCTGCCCGGGAACAGATGATCAGATCTCAAACTGGTTGTTCAGGCGGCCGGGGGAGTCGAGGGCGCGGAATATCGGCTTGAACACCTCGACGGAAGACATTCCGGGAGTCTTGTTGAGTCCCAAAAGTTCCGGCTCCCTGTTGTTGTTTATTATGATCTTGTATCTTTGTTCGGCATCCTTCACGGCGACGAACCGGTGATCCGAGGAGGCTACCTTCAGGATCACATCCGCCATGAGCTGGATGTCGTCGGGGGTGAGTTCCTCGGGCACCGTTATGAAGAACGAGCACTCCTCCGTGCTTCCGTTGATAAGGAACATGATCTCAGATCTGTCAAGGAACGATCTGAACAGATCCTCTTTCTCGCCGCCGCCCGCAAGCTCGGACAGGCGCGCCTTGGTCACCGAAGGTATGTCGATGTATAACGCGTCCGCACCCAATATGCTCCACATGGGCTACCGAATCGGGTACGCGTATTAAGGGATTTGTCCGTCGGAACATTTGGGATGCTCGCACGGCAGGTTCCGATCGCCCGATATCGGCGCAGGGTGCGGTCATCTCAATGTTCTTCTTGCGAAGCACACTGCGAAGGAAGCCATAAGCACAATCCCCAGGAATCCCTCAATCACCGCCGGAACCTGCGCAACGAGCAATCCATGCTCATATTCGACCGCCGGCAATACGCAGGATCCCCGTATGCCGGATCTGCGCATTGCCCTGTCAGCTATCCGGGTCGGTGGGTGTTTCGATCTCCTCGATGCGCTGCTCCGGCGCAGAAGATCTGCCGCCCCTGCTGGGAGGCTTGGCGTACCTTACTTCTTCCTTTTTGAAGCTGGGCCACTCGGGAGAAACCGTCATCAGAACGCCCCCATTCTTTTTCCTCTCTTTATCCTCTTTTTCTTTCCTTCTCTTCTCTTTTTCTTCCTTGCTTTTGAATATGGACATTTCAAGACCACCCGATGGAATGCGCCAAAGATGCAACCCCCGCAAGAAGCAATGCCACCTCAATATTCAATAGCATGTGAGAATATTAATCTGTTCTTCACTAGCGTATTTGCTTTTGAGTGAGTTCAACCTTAATCCTCGGATTGCACGATCGCCTCGGCGCATTGCCCTGTCAGCTATCCGGGTCGGTGGGTGTTTCAATCTCCTCGATGCGCTGCTCCGGCGCAGAAGATCTGCCGCCCCTGTTGGGAGGCTTGGCGTACCTTACTTCTTCCTTTTTGAAGCTGGGCCATTCGGGAGTAACTGTAAGGTGGGCATCTCTCCTCTCCTTCTTCACTTTCCCTTCCTTTCTTCTGAATATGGACATTTTAAAACCACCCGATGGAATATGCCAAAGATGCAACCCCCGCAAGAAGCAATGCCACCTCAGTATTCAATAGCATGTGAGAATATTAATCTGTTCTTCACTAGTGTATTTGCTTTTGAGTGAGTTCAACCTTAATCCTCAGATCGCACGATCGCCTCGGCGCATGCCGGATCTGCGCATTGCCCTGTCAGCTATCCGGGTCGGTGGGTGTTTCGATCTCCTCGATGCGCTGCTTCGGCGCAGAAGATCTGCCGCCCCTGTTGGGAGGTTCGGCGAACACTAGTTCTTCCTTTTTGAAGCTGGGCCACTCGGGAGAAACCGTCATCAGAACGCCCCCATTCTTTTTCCTCTCTTTATCTTCCTTTTCTTTCCTTCTCTTCTCTTTTTCTTCCTTGCTTTTGAATATGGACATTTTAAAACCACCCGATGGAATGCGCCAAAGATGCAACCCCCGCAAGAAGCAATGCCACCTCAATATTCAACAGCATGTTGAGGATATTAATCTTGCTCTTCATTTGACGTATGCCGCTCATTTTTCCATTATGTATTGCCGAATCTAAACCCTTCCAATCTTTGGCATAATACAGGTATATCAGTTCCTTTACATTGGATCCAAACGAGGGCCTCAGCCTTACCCAAGACATGACGGCGAACACGCCCAACAGGAAAGACAGGGCCAAAAGCGCCGCCGCCGCATGCAGACCGCCATTGATAACGGGATCCCATAACTTCATGGCCTCCAACAGCAACAGCGGAGAGAAAGCCAATATCATCCCGCTCCTTTGCACGAGAGAATTGTATTGTCCTACCAACAGGCCGTGCTGTCTCGACAACTCGCCGTCCAAAAAGCGCCATGATTCATTATATTCCCGCTCACTGTCTTCTTTAGGCCCCGGGCCATTGTCTGCGGGGCCATCGGCGCCGCCTCCCGGCACGCCGACATCCGCCGGCAGCCCCGCGGGGTTCGCGTCGGCCTCCTCGCAGGGGTGTTCGGCCGTGTGCTCTTCAGGTCTGCTCATTCATATCCTCCTCGATGCCGTTTCGCGTCCGTCGGCTCCCGTCTCCGCACCCCCGCGCCGCCGCCGTTTTTGACGCTACGCCCCGCAGACTGTCCGCGCCTTTACAAATATGATTTATTACAGTCAGCAGGTAAGTGCGGCGGCGCGCAACCGAACTTCCGCATTTCAAGCTTTGACCTCAAGGCGCATTATTCGATTCTGAAGCGCCGCGATGGACGAATTCTGCGGCTAGGGCATCCGCGCCCGTGCACTCGAAAGATTAAAAACGATGGCAGCATCTCCCGTGTCCATGGCGGAGGATTTCAAAGTCACACCTTGGGAGGTCAGCGGAGATATAGACTATGACCTGTTGATGGAGAGGTTCGGCACCACGCCCATTGACGAAGCCCTTCTTAAAAGGCTGAGCGGATACGGCGAGATACACCCAATGCTAAGAAGAGGCATCTTCTACACACACAGGGATATGATCCGGCTCCTCGACGAGTACGACAAGGGCAACAAATTCTTCCTCTACACAGGCAGAGGCCCGTCCGGGCAGACCCATCTCGGGCACCTGATGCCGTGGATATTCAACAAGTGGATTCAGGACGTGTTCGGGGTTCCGATGCTCTTCCAGATGACCGACGACGAGAAGTTCCTGTTCAAAGATCTCACCCTCGTGGACACCAAGAGCCTCGCATACCAGAACGCCTTGGACTTCGTCGCTCTCGGATTCGATCCCGAGAAAACCAAGATAATACTGGACACGGAGAACATCTCCGCACTGTATCCGATAGCTCTCAAAGTCGCCAAGAAGGTCACGTTCTCCACCGCGAAAGCCGTCTTTGGATTCGACAACTCCACAAACATCGGGTCGATATTCTTCACCACCGTCCAAGCGGCCCCCGCCTTCCTTCCTTCGGAGCAGCAGGGCAGGCAGGTTCCGTGTCTGATACCCTGCGGAATAGATCAGGATCCGCATTTTAGGGTCGCCAGGGACGCCGCCCCGGGATTGGGATATCCGAAGCCCTCGATGCTGTATTGCAAGATGTTCCCCGGCCTCGGAGGAGGAGACAAGATGTCATCCTCCGACGAGAATGCCACGATATACACCACAGACGGCGCCAAGGACGTGAAGAAGAAGGTGGGCAGAGCGTTCACAGGCGGCAGGGTGTCCGTGGAAGAACAGAAAAAATGCGGCGGGAATCCCGAAGTGTGCGCCGTGTTCAAGTACAATTACTACCTTTTCGAGAAGGATGACGGCAAGATCAACGATCTCGCCGACAAATGCAGAAGGGGAGAGATACTTTGCGGCGAATGCAAGGCCGCTCTGACCGACAAGATAAACGTGTTCTTGGAAGACCACCAGCAGAAGAGAGAGAAAGCGAAGGATATCGTGGACGGCATGACCTTTGACGGTTTCAAATGGGTGAAATGAATGGACAAGGCATTGATCGAAGGACTCAGCCACAATGAGAAAAGACTGTTGCTTGCGCTCGACGAGCTGGGCGGAAAAGGCTCCCCGGAGGAGATGATATCCAACGGCAGATTCGATGTTGAGGTCGAAGTGCTCCGCGCCGCCTTGGCGCTCGAGTCCAAAGGGCTGGTCAGGACAGAGGCCGCATCCTCCAAGTCATACGAGATAGCCGACAGGGAGGCCGCATCCGCTCTTCCGGAAAGGAAGGCTCTCGGGATCATAACGGAGAACGGCGGAAAGATCTCCCTTGGAATCCTGGCGGACCTCATGTCCGGCGGGGATGACAAGATCGCCGTGGGCTGGCTGAAGAGGAAAGGACTGGCGGACATATCATCCGAAGGGGATTCCAAGATCATAACACTCAACGACGCCGGAAAGAAGGCGGCCAAGGAGAAGATGCCCGACGAGGCGCTCCTGGAAAGGATGGCGGACATGCCGATCCCTGAAAGCGATGCGGATCCGAAGACGATAAAGGATCTGAAGAGCCGCGGCGGCCTGATAAGAGAGGTCGTGGCGTCCAAGAGGACCGCCGAACTCACCCCCTCGGGAGTGGAAGCGGCGCGCTCCGGCCTCGACATGAGGAAACAGGTCACCGACATCACGGACCGCCTGATCCAGAGCGGGGAGTGGAAGGAGGTGGAGTTCAGGAAATACGACGTCAACATACCCGCGCCGCCCTCTGTTCCCGCGAAGAAGCACCCGCTGTCAAGACTTGGCGCGGAGGTTCGCAGAATGTTCACCGAGATGGGTTTCACCGAGATGTCATCGGAGTATGTCCAACCGGCATTTTGGAACCTTGACGTACTGTTCACGCCTCAGGATCATCCCGCAAGGGATCTTCAGGACACATTCTATCTTGAGGAGCCGGCAAGCATGCGCATAGACGACGAAGCGCTCGTCGAGGCCGTCCGCGGCATCCACGAGAACGGAGGCGGCACAGGATCCACGGGATGGGGCGGCGAATGGTCGAGGGAGAAGGCCGAGGCCGCTTTGCTGAGGACCCACAGCACGGTCAGCAGCATCAGATACGTGGCGGAGCATCCCGACGCTCCGCAGAAGGCATTCTCCATATCAAGGATATTCAGGAACGAGTCGATAGACTCCACCCATCTTCCGGAGTTCACGCAGATCGAAGGCATAGTGATCGACGAGAACGGCAGCTTCGACATGCTCATATCGATCATCCGCGACTTCTATTCACGGATGGGATTCGACAGGATAAGGATACGCCCGGCGTACTTCCCCTACACCGAACCGTCCCTTGAACTCGAAGTGTTCTTCAACGGGAAATGGATGGAACTCGGCGGCGCAGGAATATTCCGCCCCGAGGTCGTCGCCCCCTTCGGCGTGAAGCGCCCTGTTCTGGCGTGGGGCTTCGGGTTCGAAAGGCTGGCCATGCTGAAGTGGAACATCCGGGACATCCGGGATCTTTACATCTCCGACCTGGACGTCCTGAAAGGGAACACGGTGCTCTGATCAGAAGCGCGGGTCTTTGCCGTCGCGGATGCTTGCGGACACGGACAGTATCCTCTCTTTCATCAGCGGCCTCCTGCATATGCGTTGGGCCTTGTTCAGATAACTCAATGCATTGTCGGCCTTTCCGCGCCTGTAGGCTATGCCTGCACGCAGGAACATCAACTC
>JAITQH010000123.1 GCA_031288985.1 Candidatus Methanoplasma sp.
CGGCGGACGCCATGTCGGGCCTCAACTGTCGAATGGAGCCAGCACACAAAAGCTTCGGATCAACTGTCGAGGTCAAGTAATAACCGATATCTGCACTGGGATGAGTTGAAATATCGCCACGACGATTCGGCCGAAAAAGAAAAAATCTGGATCCTGATGAAGATGTTGCGAACCTCCGAGGAACTTCGCATCTGCTCCATTCGTTTTCAGTATTCGATGATACCTAGTTTTACAAAATTGCTGCACTACATCGATCGGGATGCGGCAGGACTCACCGAACTGGAAAAGCCAGCGACCAAAGATGCACAAAGATATGTTATAAACTCTCTGATGGAGGAGGCAATCGCTTCAAGCCAATTGGAAGGAGCGGCCACGACCAGAAAAGATGCCAAACGGATGTTGCGAACTAATAGTAAACCCAAAACGATTGATGAACGCATGATTCTCAACAACTATTTGGCGATGCAAAATATAAAAGCAAAAAGGTATGAGAAACTGACTCCCGAGTTGATTCTG
Organism: Candidatus Methanoplasma sp.; assembly: GCA_031288985.1. Lineage (GTDB taxonomy): Archaea > Thermoplasmatota > Thermoplasmata > Methanomassiliicoccales > Methanomethylophilaceae > Methanoplasma. The sequence continues at coordinate 517 of JAITQH010000123.1, forward strand.
GAGATGCACAGAATAATTGTGAAAGATACGCTGAAGGACGGGGGAGAATGGGGCGGCAGATTCAGAGAGGACAATGAAACCGTTGTCGGCGACCCCGAGAGAGAAGAGGTGATATTTCACAGACCGCCCGACTGCGATAAAATCTCTTCGATGATCTCGGAGCTGTGTGATTTTGCAAACGGAGAGGATGCCAGATACATTCATCCGATAATCAAAGCGACAATACTTCATTTTATGATCGGTTACATTCATCCGTTCATCGACGGAAACGGAAGATTGGCCAGATCGTTGTTCTACTGGTTCGCGCTGAAAAACGGATATTGGTTGTTCGAGTATACTTCGATCTCATTGATCATTAAAAAATCCCAAACCAAATATGGATTGGCGTATCAATACTCCGAAACGGACGATAACGATCTCACGTATTTCATCAAATTCCACTTGGAATGCATAAATAAAGCAGTTGTGGAGTTGGCGGAATACATTAGCAGGAAGGAGAAGGAGCAGCGTGCCGCATGTCGCATCGTAGAAAGCCATCCCGAACTCAATGCGACAGAAGTGCTGATAATGAAGGATCTTATCAAATCTCGATCGATTGTCTCCATTGGCGAGATCAAAACAAAATATCACATTGCCTACCAGACTGCAAGACTGTACGTCATGCACCTGGAGTCTTTGGGGTATCTTCTCAAAGCGGGAAGAGACAGGAAGAAAGTACTATACAGAATTGATGCTGACCGCGTCTGCGACATGGAAGGACAGATGAGGCTAAGCTGAACGTCGCAACATCGGAGAATCCGATGCCGCCGCCGGGGTTGGACTTCGACGGAGAATACCGCCGCAATCCCGTTCTGCGGAATCACTGCGGGGCTTCTTCCGTCTTCTTTCTTTTGGCGATCATCAGAGACGCGGCCACGGTGGCCGCGAGAACCGCGCATATGAACAGCAGCGAGGTCACCACATCGATGTGGTATACCTCAGACAGGAGCATCTTCAGCCCCACGAACGCCAGGATCGCACCCAATCCGAACTTCATGTACGCCAGAGAGTTCATGGTTCCCTTGAGGACGAAATACAGCGACCTGAGCCCCAGTATCGCAAAGATGTTCGACGTGTATACGATGAACGTATCGGTGCTTATGGCAAGGACCGCCGGTATCGAGTCGAAAGCGAACATTATGTCTGTGAGTTCGATCACTATTATGCACAGGAACAAAGGCGTCGCAACGCGTATTCCCGCGATCACCGTGAACAGCTTGTCGCCGTCATACTCCGGAGAGGATCTGAACCAGCGGCTCAGCTTGACGGCCATGGAATTCTTCTCGTCCTTGTTCTCCTTCTTGAAGACGGTCCTGACGGCGGTGAATATCAGTATTGCTCCGAAGATGTACATCACAAAGTCGTATCTCTCGAGAACGGCCGCACCCAGGACTATGAACACCGCGCGGAACGCCATTGCTCCGATTATGCCGTAGAACAGGGCTTTGTGCTGGTACGCCTCGGGCACCGCGAAGAACGCGAAGATCATGAGGAACACGAACAGATTGTCGATGCTCATCATCTCCTCGATGACGTACGCCGCGACGAACTCCATCGTCTTCTCAGAGCCGTATTGGAAGTTGACGAACACAGCGAACGCGGCGGCGACGCACACCCATGCGACCGTCATTGCCGAGGCCCTTTTGAGGCTCACGCTGTCGGAGCCGCGGTTCAGCACACCCATGTCTATAATGAACATGACCCCGAGGACGAATAGAAATATCGTCCACATGACCGCCGTATCCAACATCGTCCGATTAATCCGCCCGCCTGTATAATATGGTTGTGCAGTGGCGCAGAACCGTCGCGCGGCTGCGGGTCGGAGGGATAAGGAAGCCGATGAAAACTTCTCAGTCGCTCTTCTTGCGCCGGGCGATCTTCGGTTTGGCCTTCTTTCCTGCGCCGCCGTCCATCTGCAGCAGAAGCTCCTTCTCCTCCGCCGAGACCTTTTGGGGAACGTCCATCATTATTCTGACGAACATGTTGCCGCGGGTGCCGAGGTTCATCTTCGGAAGGCCTTTGCCCAGCATCCTGAGGACGCCTCCGACCTGCGTGCCGGAAGGTATCGTCAGGGACACGGTCTCGCCGTCTATGGTGCCCACGGTCTCCTCCCCGCCGAGGACAAGCCTCGGATATGTGGTCTTGACCGTTGTCCAGAGATCCGCCCCGTCGCGCTTGAAATCCTGCGAGGCCTTCACGTGCACCACGACTATCAGATCTCCGGGGGGGCCGCCGTTGTGTCCGGCATCGCCCGCACGCGGCACCCTTATCCGAGAGTTGTCCTCTATTCCTTTGGGTATGTTGACCGTCACCTTGGACGTCACGTTGAGATATCCGGAGCCGCGGCACTTGGGGCATTTTTCCTTTGAGGTCCTTCCGGAGCCGCGGCATTCGGGACAGTCTGTGACCTGGACCATGTTCCCGAAGGGTGTGCGGCTCACCCTCTGAACCTGTCCTTGGCCGCCGCATTGGCGGCATGTCTCCGATTTGCCGTCCTTGCCGCCGTTGCCGCCGCAGTCGGTGCATGCGGCGGTGTGCGGGACGGATATCTCGACGGTCTTCCCGTGGAAGACATCGCCGAGATCGATCTCCAGATCGTACCGCAGGGACTCGCCCTGTGCGGGCGAATTCCTCTGCACCGTTCCGCGCCTGCCGTAAGAGTTTCCGAATATGCTCCCGAACAGGTCGCCGAAGATGTCGCTGACGTCATCGGCATGGGTGAAGTCGTTCCACGAGAAGCCCCCGCCGCCGCTGAACTGCTGTTTGACCCCGTCATGGCCGTACTGGTCGTACGTCTGCCTCTTGCCGGGATCCGACAGCACTTCGTAGGCCTCCGAGAGCTCTTTGAACTTGGCCTCCGCCACGTCCTTGCTCTCGGCCGACACGTCGGGATGGTACTTCTTCGCCATTTGGCGGTACGCCCGCTTTATGTCATCGGGAGAGGCATCCTTTTGGATGCCGAGTATCTCGTAGTAGTCTCGCGGCATTCTCAGACCTTATTTCTTATCGTCATCGACGATCTTGTAGTCTGCGTCCACGAAACCGTCGTCTGAATCGCCGCCGGCCCCGTTCTGTCCGCCGTCGGACTCTCCGCCCTCGGGAGGCTGCTGCTGTTTGGCCGCTTCCTCGTACAGCTTCTGGCCTATGGGGGCCATCGCTTTCAGCAGGGCGTCCAGCTTGGACCTTATGGCCGCCGGGTCGTCTTCTTTGAGCGACGCCTCAAGATCGGACAGCGCGGCCTCGACGGACGCCCTTTCCTCCTGGGTCGCCTTCTCCCCGAGCTCGTCGAGGGACTTGCGGGTGCTGTGTATGAGGGTCTCCGCCTGGTTGCGCGCCTCGATGAGATCCACCTTCTTCTTGTCGGCGTCGGCATACTGCTCGGCCTGCCTGACCAGATTCTCTATGTCGTCCTTGGACAGCTTGTTGGAGGACGCGATGGTGATCTTCTGCTCCTTTCCTGTCCCCTTGTCCTTCGCGGAGACGTTTATTATGCCGTTGGCATCGATGTCGAACGTGACCTCGATCTGAGGCATTCCGCGGGGCGCGGGGAGTATTCCTTCCAGGTGGAAGCGGCCGAGGGACGTGTTGTCCGAGGCCATCTTCCTCTCTCCCTGCACCACGTTGATCTCGACCGACGGCTGATTGTCCGCCGCCGTGGAGAAGATCTGCGATCTCTTCGTCGGAATGGTGGTGTTCCTGTCTATCAGAGAGGTGGCTATGCCTCCCAGGGTCTCTATCCCAAGGGACAGCGGCGTGACGTCCAGCAGAAGCACGTCCTTGACCTCTCCCGAGAGCACGGCCCCCTGGACGGCCGCTCCCATGGACACGCACTCCATGGGGTCGACGCCCCTCTGGACCTTCGGCCCGACGATGCTCTCCACGAAGTTCTGCACTATGGGCATCCTCGTGGGGCCGCCGACCATGATGATCTTGTCTATGCCGTCGCTGGTGAACTTCGCGTCGGAGAGCGCCTGCTCTATGGACTTCCTGCACCTGTCGACCGTCGGCCCGACGAGCTCCTCAAGCTTGGCGCGGGTGACCGTCTGTATCAGGTGCTTGGGTCCCGAAGCGTCCGATGCTATGTACGGAAGGTTGATCTCCGTCTGCATCGTGGTGGAGAGTTCTATCTTCGCCTTCTCGCATGCCTCGCGCACCCTCCAGAACGCCATGTTGTCCTTGGACAGGTCTATTCCCGTCTCCTTCAGGAACTGCCCTATGGCATACTTGGTGAACGTCTCGTCCATGTCGGATCCGCCGAGCTGCGTGTCTCCGGACGTGGAGATGACCTCGAACACGCCGTCGCTGAAATCCATTATGGTGACGTCGAGGGTTCCGCCTCCGAGGTCGAACACCATTATCTTCTGGGACGTCCCGACCTTGTCCAAGCCGTACGCAAGGGCCGCGGCCGTGGGTTCGTTGATTATCCTGACCACGTCCAGCCCTGCGATCGCTCCCGCGTCCTTCGTCGCCTGCCTCTGGTTGTCGTTGAAGTATGCGGGCACGGTGATCACCGCCTTCTCGACTGTGTCGCCCAGGAACGCCTCGGCATCCTTCTTTATCTTCTGAAGTATGAATGCGGATATCTGCTGAGGCGTGTAGTCCTTGCCGAGCGCCTTCACTTTCTCGTCGGAACCCATCTTCCTCTTCACGTTCTTTATCGTGCCGTCGGGATTCGTGACCGCCTGCCTTCTGGCAGGCTCGCCCACGAGCAGCTGTCCGTCCTTTGTGAACGCCACGTACGACGGGAATGATTTCCCGCCTGCGCTGGTCCCCTCTGCACTTGGGATCATGATCGGTCTGCCGCCCTCCATAACGGACGCCGCTGAGTTGCTTGTTCCGAGATCTATACCGATTATTTTAGACATCTTGCTCACTCTCCTCTTCTTTCTGTTCCTTTGGTTTCTTTGTGACTCTGACCTTTGCGCAGCGGATGACGCGGTCGTGCATCCTGTATCCTTTCTGGTATACTTCGGCGATGCGGTCGTCCTCGTCGCCTTCCGTGACGCATAGGGCCTCGTGCACGGCGGGATCGAACCCGCCGCAGGTGGGTATCTCGCATACCCCATTCTCTTCGAGCACCTTCATCAGATTGCGCTGTATGTTGGATATTCCTTCTCTAAGCTCAACAAGGTCCCCGGAAGATTCCAACGCCCGGCCCAGGTCGTCCGCTACGGTGAGCAGCGACCCGGATATGCGCTCCGTGGCGTATCTGCGGCCATCGTCTATCTCTTTTTGGGTCCTTTTCCGAAAGTTGTCGAAGTCCGCCTGTATCCTGCGGGCCGCGTCCAAGTACTCGTCCGCTTTGGCCTTCGCCTCTGCCAGTTCGTCCTTTCTGGACGCTTCGGCCTCGTTTACAGACTTGTCAGTCATCGGTGCACCTCTTTTTAGTCCGGGGATAAGTTTAAGGTGGGGCTTGCGCCCCGTTTTATGTGTTTCAGTCATCGCCCATCGAAGGCATGCCGTCGCCCATCTGAGGCATGGGGCTTGCCTTCGACGCTATGACGTCGTCGATCCTGAGGATCATGACGGCTGCGTCGGTGGCCGAGTTGATCGCCTGTTTGCCGATCCTGTAGGGCTCGATGACGTTCAGACTCAGCATGTCCTCCACTTTGCCCGTGAAGGGGTTGAGGCCGGCGTGGATCTTTCCTTCCTTGTGGGCCTTCCTCAGGTTTATGTTTATGTCGATGGGGTCGAGCCCTGCGTTCTCGGCGAGGGTCGTGGGTATGATCTCCATCGCGGACGCGAACGCCTCGATGGCGATCTGCTCCCTTCCGCCGACGGACGCCGCATAGTCTCTGAGCCTCATGGCGACTTCCATCGCGGTGGATCCTCCGCCGGTGACGAGCATTCCGTCCTCTATGGACACTTTCACGACGGACCACGCGTCTACGAGCGATCTCTCGACTTCGTCGGCGACGTGGTTGGTGCCGCCCCTGACGATGATGGACACCGTCTTGGGGTCCTTGCATCCGGTGATGAACGTCATCTCCTCGTCCTGGATCACTTTGAGCTCAACGAGGTCTGCGAACCCGAGGTCTTCCTTGCCGATCTCTTCGATCTTGTTGCAGATGCTTGCGCCGGTGCTCCTTCCGAGCCTTTCCATGTCGCTCTTCTTGACGCGCCTGCATGCATAGATGCCTTCTTTCGCAAAGAAGTGCTGTGCGAGGTCGTCGATGCCTTTCTGGCAGAAGACGACGTTTGCGCCCGAGGCCTTGACCTTGTCGACCATCCTTCTGAGCATGTTCTCCTCTTCCTGGATGAAAGCGGAGAGCTGGCCGGGGTCGGTGATCTGTATCTTTGCCTCGATCTCGGTCTTCTTGACCTCGAATGCCGCGTCGACGAGGATGATCTTTGCATTCTCGACCTTTTTGGGCATGGCGGAAGAAACGGGCTCCTTGTCGATCACAAGGCCTTTGATGAGCTGCGACTCCTCCATGTTGGCGCCGGATTTCTTGACGGTCTGGATGTTCTTGAGGTCCGCGGTGTAGTTGCCCTTGGCGTCCTTGTCGATGATCGTTTTGACGGCATCGACGACGATGTCGGCGAAGAACGCTTTGGAGCCTCCGATCTGTTTGCTGATCATGGAGGTCTCGGCTATCTGTTTAAGGAGATTCGCGTCGTCTATGCTGACCTTCTTGGATACGGCCTTGAGAACTTCCTGCGCCTTGTCGTTGGCGAGCCTGTATCCGGCGGTTATGAGCGTGGGGTGCACGTTGGCGTCGATCATGTCCGTCGCTTTCTTCAGGAGTTCGCCGGCAAGTATGACCGATGTGGTCGTGCCGTCGCCGACCTCTGCGTCCTGCGTTTTGGCGACCTCGACGAGCATCTTCGCCGCGGGGTGCTGTACGTCCATCTCTTTGAGTATGGTCACACCGTCGTTGGTTATCACGACGTCACCCATGGTGTCCACGAGCATCTTGTCCATGCCCCTGGGGCCGAGGCTGCTCCTCACGGAGTCGGCTATGGCCCTGGCGGCGCTGATGTTGTTGAACTGTGCGTCTTTCCCTTTGTCTCTCTTCGTTCCTTCCCTAAGGATGAGGATCGGTGCGTTGCCCATTCCCATTTTTTATTCCTCCATTATATCATTTCCATTGCCTTTAATGGAATGTCTGTCTGGGTGATTGTTTGTTCTTCTATATAAATATGATTATATTGTCCATGTGTTTTCACATTCCTCCGGATGGCATGTGGACGCAGTGTTCGCCGCGCCTCTGGCGCGAACCGAGGGTCCGCTTTTGCTATAATATGACGGAGCCTACCGTCCAAGGCGTAAATTCGCGGCGGACCGCTCACTTCCCAAGCAGCCAATCCACGACGAATATGCATTCGATGCCATCGCGGGCGCCCGTCGCGAAACGATCCATTGTAAGGATTGTCTTCTTCCAGTTGTCCCTGATGTTCATCAGCGGGCGGTATTCTCTTTCGGCGACGGACTCGCCCATCTCGTAGGCCGCCTGAAAATACTCGATCTCGTTCCTGTCCGATCTTTCAGCCACAAAGTCCACCTCGCTGCCTCCGACCTTTCCGACGCTCACCGAATATCCCCTGCGCACGAGTTCCAGGAACACTATGTTCTCCAGCAGCTTTCCGCGGCCCTCGGAAGGGTTTATCACCAACCCCCTCAGGCCCGGATCCACAATGTAATATTTTCCCAGCGTCTTGAGGCGTTCTTTGCCCATGACGTCGAATCTGTCGGCCTTGTAGAGGAGGAATGCCTGTTCCATCATCTCCAGATAATTTCGGATCGTGACATTGTTCGAATCCACATTCGCCTTGTTCAGGCTGTCGGCGATGCTGTTGGCCGAGACCGAGGAGCCTATGTTCTCCGCCATGTAATCTGCAAGGATGCGTATCAGCGCCAGATCCTTCACTGCATGCCTCTTGCCCAGGTCGAGATTCTTTATGGTCTCGTATATGCCGTCCGTCACCGTTCGGCGCAGTTCAGGCTTTGTCAGAGCGACGGCGGGAAACCCTCCGTTCCTCATGTAGTCCGGGAAGACGTCGGCGGGATCCCGACGATCCTCGGTGAAGTCGATATACTCGGAAAATGAAAGCGGGAGGACATGCGTCTCCAGATACCGTCCGACGAGCTTTGCACCCAGATCCGGGGATGACATGATCGCGTTTGACCCCGTAACGTAGATGTCCGCATCAAAATCGGTATACATGCTTATGAGCGCGCCTTCCCAGTCTTTGATATTCTGTATCTCGTCCAGAAGAATATAGTTCCTGCCGGGGCCCAACCTCTCTGCCACAAGATCGTACAGCGCCTTCCGGTCGTTCACGCGGAAACGCATGTCTCCCGCGTCAAGGTTTATCTTCACGATGTTGGATGCATCCTTCCCTGCCTCCAGAAGATGAGCCTCGAACAACTCCAGAATGGAGGATTTTCCGCATCTGCGCACCCCTGTGATCACCTTTATGAACGGTTCGTCCATCGCGACCTTGAGTTTGTCGAGATAAACGTCCCTCTTTCTCAGCATAGTATATGCATCGGCGGATCGGTTATTAAAAGTTTAGTAAAATAAATTTAAAAAAACATATTTTTATAAAGTTTTTAAAAATATTTTTATTTTATACCTTGACCTCGACAGTTGAGCCGAAGCTTTTGTGTGCCGGCACGCGCCGATTTGTGTAATAAAAAAATTAAAAACCGCCGCGCATGATGCGGGCGGTGTTGTTGTGGTTTAGCTGCTCTGCCGCCTCAGATGTTGGACGACAGCGACCCTCCGCTCACGGCTATGTATCCGAAGTTGTACAGCGTGTGGTCGGGCTCATAACTGCTCCATACCACCTGGCCAAGTATCACGGACGAGTTGTAGTGATATATGTTCTCCATATACTCGTCCGAGTGAGTGAAGCTCTGTCCGTCGGAACATTTGATGATGTATGCCAGATCAACGTCACAGCCAAGTCCTACGCCTTTTGTCTCATCCACGTTGTACCAATAGTTCAAATCCCCGTTCGGACCGGTGAGAGACTGGTTGACCAGAGGCATGTCCGAGATGGAGTAGCTGTAGGTCTGACCGACAGAATACGATGTGCCTCCCCCTGCGCCGCCGGAACCTACATTGATAGATCCTCCCACGGTATATGTCGTCGCCGACCCGGAGCTGCCGGAAGTCGTTCCGGGCGCCGTCTCAATGGCGTACGGCCCTGCTGTGCCGTTTGCGAAATCGCTGTTGAGGCGGATGTCCGCTATGCGATATCCGGAAGCGGTGTTCACGCGTGCCGAGATGTGGTAGTGCGTCATATAGTAGTCGAAACCGTTGTTGACTCCGTCTATCTTGTACACCTGCTTTGAGTGCGTCAGTCTGCAGTTGTGGCTGTCCATGCTGTAGTCGTCTCCGATGCCCAGCAAAGTCCACGAAACATCCGATGAAGATACAGACGCGGACAGCGTCAAAGGACCGGGCTGTTCGATCGGCGTGCCGTTCCATTCTTTGAGCGCAACGTACGGTTCATCGCTGGATGACACCACGTTCGCCCACTCGTACGCAAGGGCTATGTCGTCCTCCACGTTGGGTGATGTCGACTGCATCTGGAAGTCTATTCCGGAACGGTATATCGCGTACACGTTGGGGTTGTCGTAGTATATTGCGCATTGCAGAGAGGCCGCAGAGTCCTTGTAGAGATACTGCGCCTTTCCGACGAAGATTATCGGGACTCCCCGATTCAGCATCTGTTCTATTCCTCCGTCGACGAGCTGTTCGTTTCCTTTGTAGATCCACGTTTCGTCTATGACGACGATGTCGCCTCTTTTCAGCTTGGAA
>JAITQH010000011.1 GCA_031288985.1 Candidatus Methanoplasma sp.
GGGGTGCAGTTCCATCCCGAGTCCATACTGACTCCCTGCGGGGAGGCGATCATGAGGAACTTCCTGAGGATGCGGCAATGATCAAAGAGGCCATCGTGAAGGCGGCGAACCGCGAGGACCTCACATATGAAGCGGCCGAAAGCGTCATTCACGAGATAATGGGCGGAGAGGCCACCGAAATACAGATGGCGGCGTTCCTTACGGCCATGTCCATGAAGGGGGAGACCATAGACGAGATAACAGCATCCGCCGCAGGCATGCGCAAACACTGCGTACGCATACTCCACGACATGGATGTGCTGGAGATCGTCGGCACGGGTGGGGATGGATCGGACTCGTTCAACATCTCCACGACGTCCGCTCTCGTGGCGTCTTCCGCCGGCATCCCGGTCGCCAAGCATGGGAACAGGGCGGCGTCAAGCAAGTGCGGCGCGGCCGACGTGCTGGAGGCGCTTGGAGTGAAGATAGACGTGGCTCCCGACGACAGCCTCTCCATACTGAAGGAGATCGGACTGTGCTTTCTGTACGCTCAGAACTACCACATCGCCATGAGGTACGTCGCGCCCGTGCGGCGTGCGCTTGGCATCCGTACGATGTTCAACATCCTCGGACCTCTTGTCAATCCCGCGGGAGCGAACATGGAGCTGCTGGGAGTTTACGAAGAGGATCTGGTGGAGCCCATGGCGCATGTCCTTTCCAATCTCGGCGTAAAGGATGCGTTGGTCGTCCACGGCTTGGACGGCTTGGACGAGATATCCGTGAGCGCGCCCACCAAGGTGTGCGAGGTCAGGGACGGGGTCTTCGACACATATGTGATAGATCCTCGGGATTATGGATTCGAACTGTGCGCGAAGAGCGACCTTGTCGGAGGATCCCCGTCGGAGAACGCGGACATCACTCTGAGCATACTCTCCGGGGACAAGGGTCCGAAACGCGACGCAGTGGTGATGAACTCCGCCGCGGCGATATATCTTGCGAAGCGCGGCACTCCTCTGAAGGATGCCATCGCAACGGCGCAGGATCTGATCGACGGCGGAAAGCCTATGAAACAGTTAAAGAGGTTCGTAGAACTCACCAACAGAGGATCTGCATGATATTGGACGACATCGTCAGGAGCGCGAAGGCGCGCGTCTCCGAGGAGAAGAGAAAGACCGCCTTCAAAGATATGCGCGACGCCGCGCTTTCAATGGACAGGCTGAACGGCAGTCCGTTCAAGAAGGCTCTGGGCAAACCCGGGATCTCATTCATATGCGAAGTGAAGAAAGCGTCCCCCTCAAAGGGCGTCATAAGCTCCGATTTCCCTTTCATCGACATTGCGAGAGGATACGAACGCGCGGGAGCCGACGCCGTGTCGGTGCTCACCGAACCCGAGTTCTTTCTGGGCTGCGATCTGCATCTTGAAGCCATATCGAAACGCATAGGTCTGCCTGTGCTGAGAAAGGATTTCGTCGTCGATTCTTATCAGGTGTATCAGGCTCGCACGATCGGCGCATCCGCAGTGCTCCTGATATGTTCGGTGCTCAGCGACCGCTCTCTTGCCGAATGCATGGCGGCGGCGGAGGATCTGGGGATTTCGGTCCTGACCGAGGTGCACGATCCGGGGGAGGTCGAAAGAGCTCTCAACGCAGGTGCGGACATCATCGGGGCGAACAACCGCGACCTTCGGACATTCGAAGTGGACATCGGAGTCAGCGTGAGGCTGAGGGACGAGGTCCCCGACGGCGTGCTCTTCGTCGCGGAATCGGGAATAAGAACGAGAGCGGACATCGAGATCCTGGAAAAGTGCGGCGCGGACGCCGTGCTCATCGGCGAATCCATGATGCTCTCCGATGACAAAAAGGGATATTTGGACAGTCTGAGGGGAACTGTATGATGATCAAGATCTGCGGACTGTTCCGCGAGGATGACGTGCAATTCGTAAACGAGGCCTTCCCCGATTACGCAGGTTTCGTCTTCGCCGAGAGCCGCAGAAAAGTGTCTCCGGAGCAGGCAAAGGCCCTGCGGGCGGCGCTTATTCCGGACATCATCCCCGTGGGGGTCTTCAGGGACGCCGATGCCGACGCGATCGCCGGCCTGTACAGCGATGGGATCATAGACGTGGCTCAGCTGCATGGAGGAGAGGGGCCTGAACTCGTCGATTCCCTCAAAGAACAGGGGATAACAACGATCAAGACCGTAAGCGTCTCCGGAGCCGAAGACGTCAGGAACGCTTGCGGATGCGGCGCGGATTATGTTATGTTCGACAACGGTTCCGGAGGGACGGGGGAGCGGTTCGACTGGTCCCTCCTTTCGCACGCAAATGGGAAGTTCTTCCTTGCGGGCGGCATAGACGCCGGCAACATAGGGGATGCCGCCGCAACGGGCGCTTATGCGGCGGACGTCAGCAGCGGCGCGGAGACCGGGGGGGTCAAAGACAGAGACAAGATACGCACGCTTGTAATGGCGGCGCATTCACAGGGATCGTACAAAGGCGGTATATCATGAGCAAAGAAAAAGGAAGGTTCGGACAGTTCGGGGGGCAGTACATACCGGAGACCCTGATGAACGAGGTCCTGCGTCTTGAGAAGGAGTACGCGCATTACAGCAGGGACGCGGTCTTCCAAAAGGAACTGGCGGATCTGCTGAAGAACTATGCGGGGAGGCCGTCCCTGCTGTACTTCGCGGAGAAGATGACAAAGGATCTGGGCGGCGCGAAGGTCTATCTCAAGCGGGAGGATCTCAACCACACGGGGTCGCACAAGATCAACAACGTCCTCGGACAGGCGCTGCTTGCAAAGAAGATGGGCAAGAAACGCGTCATTGCAGAGACGGGGGCGGGGCAGCACGGCGTCGCCACGGCCACTGCGGCGGCCCTGCTGGGACTCGAGTGCGAGATATTCATGGGGCGGGAGGACACAGAAAGGCAGGCGCTCAACGTATTCAGGATGGAGCTTCTGGGCGCGAAGGTCCATACGGTGACAAGCGGCACCATGGTGCTGAAGGACGCCGTCAATGAGACGATGAGGGAATGGACCCGCCGCGTGGACGACACCCACTACATCATAGGGACCGTGATGGGTCCGCACCCGTTCCCCGCCATGGTGAGGGACTTCCAGAGCGTCATAGGCAATGAGGCCAGGAAGCAGCTGCTGGACGCCGAGGGAAAACTTCCGAAGGCCGTGGTAGCGTGCGTGGGCGGCGGAAGCAACGCCATGGGCCTGTTCCATGCATTCATCGGCGACGGCGATGTCAGGCTCATCGGATGCGAGGCCGCCGGCAAAGGCATCGATACCGGAAAGCACGCGGCCACCGTCACCACGGGGGAGGTCGGAGTGTTCCATGGCATGAAATCATACTTCAATCAGGATTGCGAGGGGCAGATAGCGCAGGTCTATTCGATCTCCGCCGGATTGGATTATCCCGGCATCGGGCCCGAGCATGCGTTCCTGCATGAAACGGGCAGAGCGGAATATGCGGCGGTGACGGATGAGGAGGCGGTCTCCGCCTTCGAGTACATAGCGAGAACGGAAGGGATAATCGCCGCCATAGAGAGTTCGCATGCGATCGCCCACGCCATAAAGCTTGCGCCGCAATACGATCGCGAAGACAGTATAATCGTCTGCGTGTCGGGCCGCGGGGACAAGGACGTCGCCGCCATAGCAAGGTACAGGGGGGCGGACATCCATGAGTAAGATATCCGACGCCTTCCGAAACGGGAAAGCATTCATAGGGTTCGTCACAGGGGGCGATCCCACCTTGGACCTGACCGTCGAACTGGTCGTCGGCATGGCCGAGGCCGGCGCCGACATTGTTGAGATAGGCATACCTTTCTCCGATCCGATAGCCGAGGGGGAGGTCATCCAGAGGGCGAACGCGAGGGCGTTGAATGCGGGAGCATCGGTCAGGGGCATATTCGGCGCCGTGAGGAAGGTCAGGGAAAGGACGGACGTGCCGATAGTGTTTCTGACGTATCTCAACCCGGTGTTCCGTTACGGTTACGATGAATTCTTTGCCGAATGCAGGGATGCGGGCGTGGACGGCGTCATAATCCCCGACGCGCCCTTTGAAGAACAGGGCGAATTCAAGCCATCCGCCCGGAAGCACGGCGTGGACGTCATATCGCTTGTATCCCCGACATCGGAGGACCGCATCGCCAAGATAGCCGCCGACGCCGACGGATATCTGTATGTGGTGTCGTCCATGGGCGTAACGGGGGTCCGCGGTTCCATCTCCACGGACATTTCAGGAATCGTCGCATCGATAAGAAGGGCGTCCGATGCGCCTGCGGCGGTGGGTTTCGGCATAAGCACGCCGGAGCAGGCCTGCGAGCTGTCGAAGGCCGCAGACGGCGTCATCGTCGGGAGCGCCATCGTAAGGATCGTGGAGGAGTACGGCAAGGATTCCGTCGAACGCGTGAAGGACTATGTCAGAAGGATGAAGGCCGCCATTTCGGAGAGGCCATGACGGCCCCTTCCACACGGTTGGATCGGAGACCGGCGCAGATCCGCGGCGGGGGATAGCCGCATGATTTCTTTAGGCGTACCTAACCTTTATTTACCTTTTAGGCGATGATGCGTTATGACCACAGGCAACAGGGAGGACTATCTCATCAGCATCCTAAGGCTGACTGAAGGAGAAGGCGCCACCAAAACGACCGAATTGGCGTCGTTCATGAAGGTGTCCCCTGCCAGCGTCAGCGAGATGCTGAAGATCCTGGCGGCCGAAGGCTTGGTCGAATATGAGAAGTACAAAGGAGTGAAGCTCACCGGAAGCGGACTCAACTACGCACGCCATATCCGCAAGAAACATCACATAATGGAACGGTTCCTGATGGATGTTTTAAATGTGGACGGGGCGACGGCGCACAAAGAGGCATGCAAGATGGAGCACGTGCTGTCCGACGAGTCCGCAGTCAAGATCTGCCAGATGATCGGAAGCACGATAGACTGCGACTGCCAGAGCTGCACGGATCCCTGCAAAGCGGTGTCGTTCGGCGGAGTCACCATAACCGCCGCTCTGACAGATGTGTGCCCCGGAGAACACGGCGTCATCTCCCACATAAAGAACGGGGATGCGTCGACGGTGAAGAAATTGATCCTCATGGGACTCATACCCGGAAGGGAGATTGCGCTTGACGCGGATCAGCCCGACGATGGAGCGAGGATCGTGCAGATGGGCGGTTCGTCCATAGCGCTTGACGCGGCCCTCGCATCCTCGGTGTACGTGGACACGAGGGACTGATCAGCGGTGGCTGAACACCGCTCTTATCCCGTCTGTCTTTGATTCTATCTTTGCGAACCCGATCCTCTCGAACTGGACGGTGTCGCCCTTTTCGGCAACGACGGCATCCTCCGCGAGACCTTTCAGGATCCTTCCGTCAGGCATCAGGATCTCTGCGTCAACGCTCTTCCGAGACGTCCATTGGACCGCCTTCACGCCGCTTTTCAGGATCGAGACGTCATTTCCCACATATTTGGCGGGCGTGGCGTAATCGAGATTGCAAAGATCCTTCAGACGTATCTTCTTGGCGTCGGAGAATATCTTCGAGTCCTCCCCGCCGATGAACACGGTCTTGCTTCCGTCGATCGAATATTCTCTGAACCCTCTTTCCGGATGATCGGGATGGAGGGGCGCCCTTCCGTTGAGGACATCGATGCCTTCGACGTCGTACCTCACCGGATCCGGAACGAAGAAGTATCTGTTGGATGTGCCGTCGATTATGTCGCGGTTCATTCCGTACAGGTTCTCCCATGAGAACTGGACGTCGACCGACTTCATTCCGCACTCGACCCAATATCTTCTGATGGCCTCGGATCGTATGCCTCTCCTTCCCATTGCGCGGACGGTGCCCGTCCTGACGTCGTCCCATCCGGTATATTCGCCGTTTCTGATGCTTTCCTTTATCAGGGACGTCTTGAGGACCGCGTCGGGTATGTTCACAAGCCCATAGTGGAAGTATTGAGGCTTCTTCCATCCGAAGTAATCGAATATGTATTCCTGCTTGAACGTGTTGTTGAGATGATCCTTCCCGCGTATGACGTGCGTCATTCCCATAAGGTGGTCGTCTATCGCCACGGAGAGATTCATCATCGGATATGCGCAGTA
>JAITQH010000071.1 GCA_031288985.1 Candidatus Methanoplasma sp.
CGGGAGAGGACTACATCGATGCGATCGTTCTGCGCGTCAATGCCGAAGCGATCCGCAACGCAGGCCTGACCGTATGTTTGGACTGTGCCAACGGCGCCGCCTGCGCCACATCGCCGCCGCTCCTAAAGAAGCTGGGAGTGAGGGCGATAACGCTCAACAGCGACCCTCAGGGGGAGTTCCCGGGGCGCCTGAGCGAACCCGTCGAGGAGAACTTGAAGGATCTGATAACGCTGACCAAGCGCTCCGGCGCGGATCTCGGCATTGCTCATGATGGGGACGCGGACAGATGCGTGTTCGTCACAGGGAAGGGCGGATTCGTCAGCGGGGACAAGAGCCTGGCGCTGATCGCCGGATACGTCCTGGATTCGGAAAAGGGGAAAGTGGTGACTCCCGTGAGCACCTCCTCTCTTGTCGAGGAGGTCGCGGCGTCGCATGGCGGCGAGACGGAGTATACGGCGGTCGGGTCGCCTGTGGTGGCCAGAAGGATGATGGAAGTGAAAGCGGTTTTCGGCGGAGAGGAGAACGGCGGCCTGATCTTTCCAAAGATGCAGCACTGCCGCGACGGCGCGATGAGCATGGCCAAGATGTTGGAGTTCATTGCCGCCGCAGGCCCGCTGGACAGAGCCGTCGCGGCGCTCCCATCCTATTACGTGGAGAAAAGGAAGATAGAATGCTCCGAAAAAGAGAAGGATAAGATAACCGAATACATCGAAAAGAACGCGCCCGCCGCCAAGATCGACAGGACCGACGGCCTGAAGTTCGTATTCGACGATGGATGGATCCTTGCCAGGCCGTCCGGCACGGAACAAATATTCAAGATATTCGCCGAGTCCAAGGATGCGTCCGCGGCCAAGGCAAGAGCGGACGAGTATGTGTCCCTGGCGCGTGCGGCATTGGAAGAGATCCGCGGTCAGTGATGTTTGGAATATATCGACAGGGCCTCGTTGACCAACCTTGCCGCCAGCACGGACGTTATGCCCGAGGGGTCGGCCGGAGGGCAGACCTCGGTGATGTCGAATCCTGCGAGACGGCCTCCGACGGAGTTCAGGATCTTCTTCACATCCATGGGAGTGAGGCCGAACGGCTCCGGCGTGCCTGTGCCGGGCGCATACGCCGGGTCGATCCCGTCAATGTCCAAAGAAACGTACACCCTCTCTTTTTTGACGCTGTCCAGAGCTTTTTCGATCGCTTTTTCGATCCCTGTCTCAAAGATCTCGAATGACGTGATGTGAGGCACGACATCATCTCTTTCCAGCTCTTCTCGGGCCATGGAGCGCACGCCCAGAGCGAAAACGTTGTCGATGCCCAGATGCTCGGCGGCCCTCCTTGTGACGCAGGCGTGGCTGTACGGCGTTCCGAGGTATTCGTCGCGGGAGTCGAGATGGGCGTCGATCGTTATCAGGGCGATATCCCTGAAACATCTTACTATGGGGATGTTGACGGAGTGCTCCCCTCCGACGGCAACCGTGAACTTCCCGTCGCGCACGGCAGGGCCGAAGTTGAACGCAACGTCTTCAAACATCTCCTCCGGAAGGAAGCAGTCCCCGCAGTCCCCAAGGTCGTGGACGCGCAGCGAAGGGAGGCCGAGGCCGTGCTCGAAATGGATCTCCTCGAAGTTGTATGACGCACGTCTTATGTGGGAGGGCGCCTCGCGGGCGCCCGACTTGAAACTGGACGTCCTGTCGTAGGATATTCCGCCGAACACGGCGTCGGCGTCGGAATAGTCCGACTCCGCGCCGGCATACGAAGTACCGTACGACATGCCGTGCTCACATCAGCTTGTTCTTTCCCATGGCCACGAGATACATGATCTCTCCGCCCTCTACGATGGCGCTCTCGTGGTCGCTGTTGATGGCCATCGAGAAGGTCTCGAACGTCTCAAGATCCATTATCTGGACCTCTTCGCCCTGTATCGAGAGAACCTGTCCCTTCCTTTTGTCGATCTGAGGAACCTGCACCTTCGTGCTCACGGGTGCGTTTATGGATTTTTTCGAACCGGTGAAGATATCGACGGCGTCTATGTTCGCCTTTGCCGATCCGTGCTTTCCGGGTTTGGACGTGCTTATTGCTATAATCTTGCAGGGGGACTCGTCGACGTTGACGTACCTTCCGACCTTAAGCTCCCTGATCTCTTTCATCTCCCACATTGATATTCACCTTCAATTGAACGGCGGACGGCCGCCCGGCGCGATGCCGGATCGACGGTTCTCCGCCATGCTATGTCAAGTCCCTATTGGTCACACGCTTAAATATATTATCACAGGGTCAACGTCTGGGTCTGCCCCCGGGTTTTCCTCCCTGCCTCTTGGGCTTCTGCGGTCTGACAGGGGGTTCCGGGTATCTGCGCTTTATGTCCTGCACCCTTGATTCGAACTCGGCCTTCAGTGCGTCGCCCATGAACTCTCCGCCGAACGCATCCAGCTTGGCGGCGATGAGCGCTTTGCCGGCCAGCGCTCTGGATATGTTGCCTCTCTGCCAGTATGGGGCGCGGTGGATCTCGGGATGCTGATATATCACGCCGTGCTTCGGAGGCTTCTTTCCGGATCTGAGATGTCTGAACATCGCCTTCTCCGCGCCGAGCAGCTGGACAGTGGACGACGGAAGGGAGGCAAGTCTGTCAAGGCCGCCCGCCAGCGATATGAGCCTGGCCGAGAGGGGGCCGTCCAGCAAAGCGCACATGTTGGGGCATGCGGCGGCCACTATGACCGAGATGTACTCCTCGGTCCTCTCGCGCTCGTCGTAGACGATGCAAAGCGTGTCGGCGAGGCGGGACGCCGCCTTCAGATCCTCTCCGTCGAACTCGGAACCCATGGATTCCAACTCGACCCCCAGTTCTTCGAGGATGCCGCCGCGTTCACCGTGTTTTGCCACCAGATCCGCGTATCTCCTGTCCTTTGCAAGGTCGGCCAGCTCCGGGAAGTGCATCCCATACCATTCGTGCAGCCTCTCGTTGAGGAGATTGGCGGTCTCTATGAGATCGTCGAGGCCCCTGATCGCCTGCACCAGGTTCTTGTCCCGGGATATCGGTTCCGAGGTCCTCAGTCTGCCCAGGCAAAGCATGACCTCATGCATCGCATCTCCCGAAAAGCCGAACTTCTCGGGGGTGATGAAGGACGAGTCGAAGAGGGCGGGCCTCCCAAGCTCCGACTGCCTCCGGTCGGACACGGTGATCTTTTCCGCCTTGGAGGCCAGCTCCCGTTCCTCGGGAATGATCCCTCCCCTTTGGATCTCGGCGAGCTTTGCGGCCGTTTCGGCGGGATCCTGAGGCATGAGCCGTTTGTCAAGGATCCTTCCCGTCCTGTCGTCGACAAGGAACACTCCGAACCACTTGGTGACCAATATCGGCATGGGATCACATCTTCCTGAGTTTGGCGATCTCTTTCGCAGGCAGGTCTTCCGCGTCGCCGACCAGGAATTGCAGCTTCGCCTGGAACTCAAGCTCCTCCATGCGGTTGAACGCCTCTTCGAGATCCCTGCCCTGCGTTATTGCGCCATGCCTCTCAAGGAGCATGGCGCGGGAGCCGGAATTGGATCTGACGGCCTCGACGAGTTCTTTCGAACCGGGCGTGAAGTATCCGATCAGGGGGGCGTCCCCCAGCAGTATGACCCCTTCGGGAGTGAGGCCGCACCTTATGCTCCGTCCGGAGACGGCAAGGGCGACGCAGTGAAGGGGGTGGCAGTGGACCACCGCCCCGACATCGGGGTTGGCGGCATAGAGAGCAAGGTGGAACTTGTGTTCGATGGACGGTTTTCCATCGGAAACGGCCCTTCCTTTGGAATTGATGAGGACCATGTCCTCAGGATTCAGGAGGCCCTTGTTCCTGCCGCTCGGCGTGATCAGAAACCGATCCTCTCCGAGCCTCACGCTCATGTTGCCGCCGGCGGAGACGGTGAGGTTTCGATCGTACAGCATCTTGCAGGTCTCGGTCAGTTTCCTGCGGGCAAGCAGTTCGTTCATGATGCGATCCCCCTGATGCCGTCGGGGGGCAGGATCCCTTTTTCGGTGATGAATCCCGTCACCAGCTCCGCCGGCGTGACGTCGAACGCCGGATTGAGCGCGCGGGAGCCTTCGGGGGCGATGAGTCTGCCGAAGATCTCGGTGACCTCGGTCTCCGCCCTCTCCTCTATGACGATGCTTTCTCCGTCCGCAGTATTGAAATCGAAAGTGGATATCGGCGCCGCGACATAGAACGGTATCCCGAAACGCTTTGCGGCGACGGCCTTGTCCAAAGTGCCTATCTTGTTTGCGAAATCGCCGTTGGCGGCGATGCGGTCCGCGCCTACGATTATCATATCCACGCCTTTGGACATGTAGTGCGCCGAGGCGCCGTCGGGGATAACCGCGTGGTCTATCCCTTCCTGACCCAGCTCCCATGCGGTGAGCTGCATCCCCTGAAGGCGGGGGCGCGTCTCCGACACATAAACGAAGAATCTCCTTCCGTCGGTAAAGGCCTTTCTCATAGGCGCCAGCGCGGTGCCGACATCCACTGTGGCAAGGGCCCCTGCATTGCAATGGGTCATGATCTTCATGCCGTCTTTTATGAGGGGGCCGCCGAACTCCCCGATGCGCGTGCATTTGTCCACCGTCATGTCGGCGTAGCCGTCGGCGGCGGCAATGGGATCCGCCCCTTTTCTGAGTTCGGACAGCATATATTCCACTGCGTAGAACAGATCGTTGGCCGTGGGCCGTGCGGCCCTGATGCGTTCTGCCGCCTCGTTCGGGTCATCGCCCGCCAGGGCCGCCAGGCACATGGCGTACGCGGCGGAGGCGCCGATGGACGGCGCGCCGCGCGTGGTCATGTTCTGTATCGCCTCGGCAACGTCCGCATATTTTGAAAAGCCGACGACCGTTATCTTTCCGGGGAGATCCCTCTGGTCGATCATCCTGACCTCGCCGTCCTCGAACCAAACCGCCCGCATGTCCCCGCAATAACCGTCAGTTCTGATCTTCAATGCCATTCCTTCCGCCGATGCAAGAGATT
Organism: Candidatus Methanoplasma sp.; assembly: GCA_031288985.1. Classification (GTDB taxonomy): domain Archaea; phylum Thermoplasmatota; class Thermoplasmata; order Methanomassiliicoccales; family Methanomethylophilaceae; genus Methanoplasma. Next base: position 4,983 of record JAITQH010000071.1, read on the forward strand.
ATGATTATAAGGCATTAGCGGAACCGTGCGATAAGATCCCCGAAGCCCCGATCCTTCAGGGCCGCGGTCTTTCGGGTTCGAATGTCAGGAGCACCCCGTTGCCGAGCACCTCGCTTCCCTTGAGTGCAAGCCTGACGCCCGTCCCTCCGATCCATCCGTCTCCGTCCGCAGGAGTGGGGGAGTCCCGTCCGCCGATCACAAGTCCGCCGACGAACACGGAATAGCGGTCCACCAGCCCCGCCCTGAAGAACGAGGATATGGTCTCCCCGCCGCCTTCCACCAAGATGCTCTCGATGCCTATGTCCTCCGCCAACTGCTCAAGAACTCCGTTCAGATCGATCGCGTCTCCCGAGCGGACGATCTCCTCGCAGTCCCATTCCCGGGTGCATCCTCCGCGCGTGACCATCACCGTGGGGGCCAGGCCGTCCAGCACGCGGGCCGAATCCGGAGTTCTGCCGTCGGGATCCAGGACTATGCGTATGGGGTTCGTGTCGTAGTCCAATCCCTTCACGGTAAGATGCGGGTCGTCGGAGACGACCGTGCCGACCCCTACAAGTATGGCGTCGTATCGGCTCCGCAGCTCTCTGACCCGGAGCATGTCCTCTTCAGTGGAGATCTTCACCTGCTTCCTGTCCGTCCCGGCGATCTTCCCGTCGGCGGACATGGCGCAGTTAACATGGATGAAAGGCCTCATGCGATCCCTCCCGGCGACACGGTGAAATGATACCCGTCCTCTCTCCGTTCAACGCCGAATCTCACATCCAAGAAGGATTCCAGCGTGTCCATTTGGCTGAGAAGGTGCTTGCTGATCCTGGAGACCACGAAACAGCTCTTTCCCTTCGCCATTGCCATGTACGGCAGGATCTGATCGGCGGTGTGCACGTCTATCGTGGCCCCGCTGTGCATCTCCTGCAGAAGGTCGTTGGCCACGTCCCTTCCCGACTGCTCGGCGGAGTGCCCCCTGACGGTCAGGGTGTTGCTGGACAGATATCCGTTCTCGTACTCCGCGGCCAGGACCATTCCGGCCCCGCGGGAGTCGCCGACGCACTCAAGCACCGTCAGATCGAGGTCATAGCCGCCGCCGAGCGTCGCGGTGCATGCGGAGATCATTTCCCTCTCTATCCTGTCGGGCAGATGCTGAACGAAGCATCTTCCGTGGATCTTCTTCAGGCGCCCGAGATCGGTGAGCCTCAAAGGACTTATGTCCCCGACAGGCTCCAGCGAGGCCATCGCGTGCCCTCCGCCTATGGGATAGAACCCCCTTTCCAAGATCCTGACGCTTGCTTTTATTCCCATTCTCCTCATGAGCGGGAACAGGACCATCTCGTACGAATCGAGCGGAGGGGCCCACATGACGTTCGTCCCTCCGGTTATGTCCAGCGTGAGGCGGTTCCTGTGGTTCCGGGCGGCAAGAAGGGCCGCCTGCAGGACCAGGCTGATGCTCCCGGCGGTCCCGACGTCCAACCGAATCTTGTCCTTCTGCACGTTCCCCGGATGTATGACGAGTTCGCTGGATCCCGGGACGTTGCCTTCGACGGTCGATCCCGTCATCTCGGCGACCGCCATTATTGCGATGGTGTGCTGACGGGACAGGCCGTTGGTCGGGCGATTCTCCCGAATGCGGGTGAGCCTCGTGGGCGTTCCCGTTATCGCAGACAGCGCAACGGAAGTGCGGACCATCTGCCCCCCGCCTTCTCCTCTTGAACTGTCGATTTCCAACATGATGAACGGTATGCCATCGCCAATATACAATAAATAACTTCTAATCGCGGACGGCCGGAACAGTGAGGTGCGATTGCCGGGAATCGAACCCGGGTCAGAGGCTTGGGAAGCCACCGTCTTAACCGCTGGACTACAATCGCTTTGAATCCCGATGGACATGTAATAGTTATATTTTATCTGCCGGCGGCCGGCGGCCCCACCGCCATATGTTTTATACTCGCTCATTTATCGGATTGCAACGGACTCGTGGTCTAGGGGTTATGACGGCGCCCTTACAAGGCGCAGGTCGCCGGTTCAAATCCGGCCGGGTCCACCATCGTTTTTGACTGAACTGTGCATGCATTCCCGCGGATCCGCCGGCGCAGGCCCATCATGCGGATCCCGTCTGCCGATGCGCACCGGACCGCAATTTGTGCGGATGCGTTTCCCATGATATCGGACGCAGTTTGCCTCGGAATTCCGCCAACGATCTTCTGAATTGTGTGATTTGCGGCGTTATGGAGAATAATTGCATAACATCTTCTGTTCAATTTTGAAAAGTTGGATGTGGATATAGGTTCAAGGGGGTTTAAACCTATATCCGATTATCCAGATGTGAAAATATATAAAATACTTATCGCTTATACATCATTTTTATGTAATAATAATGCGACCTATGTTTGGAGTATAGCAGCAGTATATTGGACTATACATCCATACCCATGCAGGCGCACATCTGGCCTATGCTTCGGAGCATCAGTCCGCTCCGAGCCGAATTTGAGGATCTCCGCATCGGGCATGCCTGGCGCACGGTCTTCGGCTCCCGCGAAACAACGGTTAAAAGTTATTCGCCAACGTTTAAATAGGGGAGAATTCCATATGGATTATAGTTCCAACCATGTGGACGACGCCCCCGACCTGCCGTCATTTCCTCCTCGGCGGGTCAAGGCGTAATTTTCCCATCGGAGCGTTGCGCACTGCCGCATCCTATGCAGACCCCGCCCGGACGAGCCTCAGGAGATCGGATCGCCGCCGTACGTCACCCGACGGCGGAAGCACCGCCGTTCTCGGCAGGAAACACACCTTGCCGCTGTTTTTCATTCGGCATGGTCATCTGCGAGGCCGCGTCCGGCGCCGTTGCGCGTGCGTGCTTTTCAACGGGATCGGCAACCCGTCCGTTCAGTCCGCAGCGACGGTGGGAAACACAGAGGCCGCCCCCGGAGGAAACGTTGGAGGTTGCCTCGTCGTATGTAGTCTTAATATACTTCTGAAAGCGATAATAGACGGCGGCAACGGGAGGGGGGAGATTCAACATAATCTCCGATTCCGTTTAATGGGGTGAACACATTGGGACACACAAAGAGAGCTTTAGCGCTGGCAATAGTGATTATTGTCGCGGCGTCAGCGTTCGCGGCGCTTGACGGCCTTGGAAACAGCAGCAACACGGCATCTGCCGATACTTATCCGGTCACGGTCACAGACGAACCATCGTTGGTTTCGGCCCTGAACGACCTCAACACCAATCCGGCATACGCATCGTATGACACGATCGTCATCGAGAGTGCGTCGCCCATTCAACTCACGGCCGCTCTTCAGGTCGACAGATCCCTTGCGTTCACGTCGGTAAACGGCGCAACCCTGTATTCCGCCAACGGCCTGAGGCACATCGTTGTTGGATCCGGCTCGGACATCGGCGACGTCACCCTGACGTTCGACAACGTCACGCTTGACGGGCATGTCGTCGCATCCGGCAACATATCCGGCGGAGGCGTGGTCTACATGGATGCGGCGGGCAGGCGAACGCTCCCAACAACACCACGACGGTGCCTTACAACACGTTCACCCTGACGATCGAGGGCGCAAACATTGTCAACTGCAAGACGGCAGGCTCGGATTATACGTTCCACATATGGTACAGCACCGGTAATGCCGCATTGGCGAGCAAATCCAGACTCGGAGCGGTGGCATCCACAGGCAACGTTACGATCGTCGATTCTACGATAACTAACAATGGGGTAATATCGGGAGTATTCCTCGGTGTAGGGCAGATCGGTTCCGCCGGCGGCGCGGTGGCTTCCAACAATGACGTGGTCATAGTGAACTCTGACATAAGCGACAACTATGTGGAACACAACGGAGGACACACCGCCGCCAATTACAAAGCTGCGGGAGGCATGGACGGGATGGCCGGTGCGATATACGCCCGCGATGACGTCACAATCACCGACAGCACGATAAACAACAATGCCGCGTGTCGCGGAGGCGCCATCATAAGCAACACGGGATGGTACAGCGGGACGGTCTTCACCAATGCCGACGACGCGGCCGCATCCGCGGCGGACGGGGTCATAAAGATCGTCGATTCCACCCTTAACGAGAATAAATCCTCCGACTGGGGTTCCGCCATATTCGGCCAGGATCCTCTGGCTGTCACCGGCCTCAACTGTTCAGTCGTCGTCTTGCAAGGAAACAATGAAGTATCGAACAACTATTCCGCGTTCCAATATGGTGCGATACGCTCGGCCTTCGTCTACATTGAAGGCTCGATAACGGCTGAGAACAATATAACAACCGGCGAGACAGGATCCGCCGGCAGCAGATGGGGGGAGGGAGCCTTCATTCACGCCTTCTATCTGTTCATGGACATAACCGACGATTCCAGCATCAGCTTTAACAAAATCGGCGGCGCCACAAACGGTAACTATGCCACGGCAATCAAGGCTCTCCGTCAGGCCACAATAGAGGTGTCGTCGGGAACACTCACCGTGGAGGGAAACGGGAAAGTCGCGAGCCAGGCATACGGCCCCATCCAAGGAACGTTCTATTTCGGCTCAACCCCCGAATCCCAGGACAGCGCGATTTCAACCTCAGGAAACGGGAAGATAGTCTTCTTGGACAACGTGTTGAATGCCGGTTCGTCCGGCGGCGCGATACTTTCAAACAATAGGAAACTGACTCTCACAGGCGATATAACATTCGAGGGCAATCAGGCCACTACGGGGGGTGCGATTTACTCCGCGTCCGGCCTCGAAATCCAAAAGAACCTTGCCGGCAAAGCGCCTAAATTCATAAATAACGAAGCAGGCGGCAATGGGGGTGCGATTTATGCTATCACTAAGGGCAGCCCGCTTCCGGGAGCCTCGGGCGATGTCACAATCTCCGATGCGCTTTTTGACGGCAACAGCGCTGTCAACGGCGCAGCAGTCTACGCGGGCGCGATAAAATTGGAGATATACGGCTCAGCGTTCGAAGACAACGACGCTGTCGCCGCATCCGGCAACACTTACGGCGGTGCGATCTTTATGAATTCTGCGGGCAGTTCGCTGACCATCGACAAGGCCGGCACGACGCGGTCTACATTTGAGCGCAATACCGCAAAAACTCAAGGCGGCGCGATATACGTCGGCCTCAGTGTAAACGGCGCAGTGTCGATCAGCTACTCCGACTTCGAAGAGAATGAAATCGGACTAATCGGCGGTGCAATCTACTTTGGCGGAGCTGACGGCTCCGGAGCGATCGTCGACAATTCAACGTTCACCGAGAATAAAGTGAGTTCAATTGCTGCAGCCGTTTACGGCGGCGCGATAGGCACTGCGGTGCTGACGCGCATATCCGAATCGACCTTTGAAGGCAACAGTGCGATGTCAACCGGCACCTATGGCGCCTACGGCTGTGCAATATATGCCGCAGCGGCTCTGAAGGTCTCCGAAAGCTCCTTCACAGGCAACACGGCTTCCAATGCACTTCGCGGCGGCGCGATCTATGTGACATCGGCCTCGGCCTTGTTTGAAGTCACGAGCTCTGAATTCTCCGATAACGAGGCCATCAGCGGCGGCGCAATCTACAACTTATCTACGGGCGCCGTGATAACGGACACTGAATTCTCCTACAATTACGCATCAAGTTCGGGCGGCGCGATCTACAACGGAGGGACGCTGACACTGAACGGCAGTGTGGACAGAAATGATTTCACCGGCAACGTCGGAGGAAGCTACGGCGGCGCGATCTTCAACACCGCAACACTGAATGTGGCGGCAACAGACTTCAACGGCAACCGTGCGGCGGTCGGAGGCGCAATAATCAATTATTCAACCGGAACGACGGCCGTCGGCGGCTCAACGTTCACCGGCAACGAGGCGACTAATGTCAACGCCGGTTCTACAACGCCGTACAACACATCCGGCGGCGCGATCTTCACAAGCAGGTATGCAAACCTGACCATTAATGCAGGGGTCGCATTCAGCGGCAACATTGCGCCGGTTGCATACTCCGCACCCATCCCTGCGGCGGCCGACCTGGATTCCCTCGGCGGCTTCGATATCGGCACATACGCTGCAAACGTGGATCCCGGCACGACATTCAGCGGCTCGTACTCCACAATCTACAACAACGCGGACGTCAACTACGTGATAGCGGGAAGCGCCGTGCTGATGCTGAAGGTCGTCAAAGAGACGTCGAGTTTGGACATAACAACCACGACCCAACAGTTCGATTTCAGCTATGTGCAGGTCGATGACGAGGCAGGCGCCGCATACAGCGGCGGAACGCCTCTGACCGGAACGATATCCACTGCGGGAACTATATTGATAGGCACATCGAAAACGGTGTTATTCGTCCCGCTGTCCAATCTGCCGATCAGCGCAGACTATTTCTTCAAGATAACCGAGATCGTGCCTGCAACCATTCCCGCAGGGTGGACGTATGACGCGAACGCGTCATCGGGCTACGTCGTCAAAGCGAGCATCGACGGCGCAGGCAGCATCACATACCCCGGAACATACAACAACACAACCAACATCCCAACGTTCACCAACTCGTTCTCGACGCCGTCGTACACCCTCGTCCTGAAGGCGAGCAAGTCTGTGGCGAGTTCGGACATAACCGGCACCTCGCAGACCTTCTCGTTCAGGTACGACAGGGTCACTTCGGATGCCGGCACCTCGCTCTACTCCCCCGCCGAAAACGGAACGGTTTCCACGACCGGAACCATATCTGTCGGCGCGCCGCAGACGGTGAGCTTCGGCAGCCTCACGCTGGCCCCCGGGAGCTACTACTACAAGATAACCGAGATCGTGCCGGCAACCGTTCCCGCAGGGTGGACGTATGACGCGAATGCAACGGTGGGATACGTGGTGGAGGTCACCATCGACGTGTTCGGGAACGCGACCTTCGGTGCATACGACAACGCGGCGAACATTCCGACGTTCGCCAACTCCTACGTTGCGTCGCCGTCCCAGCCTCCGATCACGCCGCCCATCCCCGCCATCCTGTACACCATAACCTCCTCGTCCGACTCCGGTTCCGGGATAAACCCCGAAGGCGCTGTGTCCGTCGCTGAGGGCGCCAATGCGACGTTCTCGTTCTGGGTGGACGCAGGATACAAGGTAGCCTCCGTCACGGTGGACGGGGACGCCCTGTCGCAAAGCCGGGCGGAGTTGGGGTCATACACCTTCGAGAACGTCCGCGCGAACCACTCCATCGAGATCAGGAGCGTTGCCGAGGATGTGAATCCCGCAGGAGCGGAGGAAAGCGATTGGGCCGCACTCAACCTGATCCTTGCGGTCCTCTCGATCGCGGCCGGTGCGATCGCCGTGATAGCGGGCCGGAACCGCAGCAAAGACGACGGCGAAAGAAGGTCGAAGACAGCATGGATCCTCCGCGCGGTCGCTCTGGCCGCAGGGATAATCGCGGTGATAGTCTTCCTCATAACGGAAGACATGAGCCAGCCCGTGATTTCGTACGACGGTTGGACGCTGCCGATGCTGATCCTGTTCTTTGTCTCGGCGATATTCGCCCCATTGAGCAGTGCGTTCGACAAGCCCGAGGAGGCAGAGAAGAAGTAAACCTATTCAACCCCCTGCCCGTTCGGGCGGGGGTGCTTTTTTATTTTTTTTTATTTTATGATCCAAACCCAAGAACGCCGTTCCATGCCGATGCGGAACGGTCGAGGAGCATCATTCCGCCCACAGGCGGGTGCAGGGGCCGCGGCGCGGCGGCATATTGCCGGTTGCGATCAATGTTGAAAAGACAGAAGCTGAAATGGTGGACCCGGCCGGATTTGAACCGGCGACCTTCGCCGTGTGAAGGCGACGTCATAACCCCTAGACCACAGGTCCGCAGGCAGTCTAATGCCCTTGCAATATATAACGATTAACGATGACTTCCCAAAGGTTTAACATACATTCCAATCATGCGTGCACTCATGGCGGCAGGACACACGGGCGGCTCTTCTGAATCATTCGACGACGGCAAGTTCGAGGCCGCGTTTCAGGCTATGCTGCAAATGGAGAAAAAAGACTATCCAAGTTACATCGGAGGCCTGAAGGTGGCCTCCGGAAACGACTTTCCTGTAAACAGCCCCATAGATTCGAGCATAACCTTCGGCCGTTTTCAGGAGCCGGAGCGGGGAATCGCCTCCGCCGCCGTGGAAGCGGCGGCCAAGGCGTTCATCGGATGGTCGGCCCTGCCCGCGTCGGAAAGGACCGCGTGCTTCGTCAGGGCGCTGGAGGTTCTCCGCGCCCAAAGATACAAGCTGGCGGCCTCGGTGCTTCTCAGCACCGGCATGACGAAAAGGGAATCGTTGGCTGAAGCAGACCGCCTCATAGAGGTCGTATCCAAGGAATGCGCCGTCGCAGAGTACGGGAACAGGAAGCCCACAGGCGTCTGGGGCGTAATATCCACGCACAACTCGCCTCTTGCGTCGCCTGCGGGGTACGCAGCGGCTGCCATGCTGGCCGGGAACACTGCCGTCGTCGCACCGTCCGGGCTGTGTCCGCTCCCGGTATACATATTCTACTCAATACTGGAAAGCGCGGGGCTCCCCGACGGGGTCCTGAACCTGATCGTGGACAGCAGAGACGAGACGCACACCGAACTGGCCGAGAACATGGAACTCGCAGGTTTGGTGGCCTCCGGCTCCGGCAAGAACATGGAGGACATGATGTTCCTGCAGGTCGATGACGAACTGCGCTTCGTGAACGAGATAAAAGGGATGAACCCGTTCATCGTCCACAGGCCGTCCGATATCAAAAAGGCGGCCAAAGACATCGTGGACTCGGCGTTCGTCTGCGCAGGCCAGAGGCTGTACTCCACATCCAAGGCGATCGTCACGGCCGACAGTCAGCAGAAGTTCACGGACGCTGTGCTGGAATATGTGCGGACCGTCACTGTCGGAGACCCGGCGGACGATGCCGTTGCAGGCCCTCTGATATCAGGAAAAAAGATGAAGGAGTTCTTTTCGCTGATCGAATCGGCGCGCGGCCGCGTGATCTTCGGCGGAAAGCAGGTGAAAGGCGAGTTCACGTCGAACGGCAATTATGTCGCGCCCGCTGTGATAGCCGGGTCGGACGACGACTCC
>JAITQH010000008.1 GCA_031288985.1 Candidatus Methanoplasma sp.
AGCCGAGACGGTCAGCGGGGGAAAGAGAGAGCTGGAGTACGTCAGCTTCGAGAAGACCGTCGAACGCGGCGGATTCGAGAACAGGGTGTTCCTAGAGTCGGTGGACGACGGCAAGTGACGTCAGCACATGCCTGAGAACAGGATCATCCGTGCGGCGTCTCCGCCGTCGTTGTAGAATTCTCTCAGCACCTCGGTCCTGCGGAACCCGCGCCTCTCGTAGAATGCGATCGCATCAGAGTTGGAGGTGCGGACCTCCAGCTGCAGAACGGTGCGGCCTTCCATGGCCGCCTTCTTTATGAATTCGCCCATGAGCGCGCCTCCGATGCCTTTTCTCCTGTGCGGCGGATCGACGGCGAGGATGGACACGGATGCACGGTTCCCGTCCAGCCTCCCGCCCATGAGGAATCCCGCCACGCCGCCCGTCGGATCCAACGCGACAAGCTGCCCGGCCGGCCATTGCGTCATGAAGAACGAGAACACCTCCGGAAGATAGAACTCGTCGAGGGATCTCAAAGCTATGGCGTACGCATAAGGGAGGTCGCCGCCCGTCATCGTCCTGACGATCACCTTCCCGACCTCGCACGCATACGGATCCCAAACAGTGCGGCGATTATCAGGATGATTATGGGGGCCGCCGCATAAGCGGGATCTATTCCGCCGTCATCGGCGTCGGGGAGGCCGCCGTCCGCCGCAAGCACCGAATATTCGAGTTCTGCATAGTATCCTGAATCCACGCCCCTCACCTTCAGAACATAATCTCCCGGAGGGATGCTGTTCCTTACTATGCGGTCATTCTCGGAGCGCACCCAGTTCCCGTTGCCGAGAACATCCCATTCGAATGACGAGGTGCGTCCTGCGCCGGCGGCGATGAACACCGTCGGCTCGCCTTCCACTATCCTGTCGGGCGCGACCACATGCGGCTCGGCGGCGGAATTGTTGTTCCAATCCGTCATGAAGTACTCCAGAAACCAATCGGCGACGTCGGCCGAATCTATCATGACGGCCGCTTCTCGGTTGTTGAGGAACGAGTTCGGGGTCCAGTTCACGGATCCGACCCACACCCTGTCGTCGATGATCACGCCCTTGTTGTGGGTGACTCCGAACCCCTCCCCTCCTTCGATGGCCGCCGCCTGCACCTTGGTGACGGTGTTTATCAGATCCACCTCCGCCCTGTGCTCCGCCCCGCTGTCCATGGATGCGTCCAATATCAGTCTTGCATCCACTCCCCTCTCGGCGGCCGCTTCGGCCATCCAAGAGACGGGGGAGGCGGCCGATATGCCCATGTATCCGCTTCCCAGATCCAACTGTTCGGCGTATATGCGCGAGCCGGCGTTGTCCATGTAATATCTCAGAGCGTCGTAGGAGTTGTCGGGAGACAGTATGGGCGTCACGGACGCTTTGTACGACTCGTGCTCTTGGACTGCGGGCGGGGTGTATGCGATGTTTGCCGGCGTTATGTCGGGGTATTCGGTGTTCAGAGGGTGGACGTCCCCGTATTCCGTTGAGGCGTCGTTCTCAAATATCGATTTCATGTAGCCTGCATAGCCTGCGCTGTCGATGATCGCGCCCCAGCCTCTGTTCGCATTGCCGGAACCCATGTTTGACGCAGTCCAATTCTCGGATGTGATTATCACGGTCTTCCCGTCGATGACCGCATATTTGTTGTGGGCGTAATCGAACCTTTCGTAGTTCCCGGAGATCTTGTCGTTGATCAGGAACACCTCCCCTCCGGCATTCGACACGGCCTTCATCAGCGACAGCTCGGCCGCCATGTTGATGCCCAGCGCATCGCCTTCCAGCAGGATCGTGACATCCACGCCGCGCCCCTCCAATTCACACAGCAGCGCCGCAACGTTGCTCCCGGAGAACTGATAGATGGCTATCAGGACCTCGGATTCCGCTTTTTCCAACGCTCTGTACACCGGCTCCCCCATGCTCTCGGGGAATACGAACGGCGTCACGACCGCAGGGAATCCCATGGACGGCGAGAATTGTCTGTTGGTGAGGCCGGACTTGGTCGTGGTCCAGTCTCCGGCGGAGTCGGTGTCCGTTATTCCCGTTCTCAGGAACAGTTTGGTCGACGACTTCTGAACGGGGTCGCCGATCCATCCTTCGGACGCGGTCTTGCCGCCGTAGCACATGGCATCGACCACCGCGCCGCCGTTGTAAAGGTAGATGTCGTCGCCGGCGTCCGCGATGGCGAAGCTACCCGAAAATGTTGCTTCGGAGTTCCCGGAGTCGTATGTGTTCTCTCTTTCGGAGAACCAATTCCCGGGAACTTTTTCTTTCACGAATGTGATCCTCGAGCCGGGCTCCAAGATCAGGGAGCCGAGGGTTATCCTGCCCTCCTTCCCTGTGTTGTCGTCCCTCAGGGAATAACCGGACAGGTTGACCGGCGAGCTTCCGTAATTGTATAATGAAATGCCCTCGTCCTTTCCGTAAGGGTTCACCTCATGGAGCAGAACGAGTCCGTCCGCCGCGTCCGAATCGTACGGCACGCAGACCGCCGCAAG
>JAITQH010000018.1 GCA_031288985.1 Candidatus Methanoplasma sp.
CCGTCGTCATCAACGACGACGTATCCCTCTATGAACCCGTCCGCCGTGAGCACCGTGCCGCTCAGAAACTCCATGCCGCGTCATCTTCATGCACGTATAAATTCCGCGCAGTCCGACGCGCCGGCGGGCGGCCGTCCGCCGCGCAGGGTCTTCAGAAGAATTAGGCGTGCCTGACTGTCGGCGTATTGGAGGAAGTTAGGCGTGCCTGAAAACTAATATATATACTTATTTACGGAAACGTTCATATATGACCAACCGGTAACGGCATATGGTGAAAACCATGGTAAAGGTCATAGCAGAAGAATGTGTGGCGTGTGGCATATGCGTGGACGCCTGCCCTCAGGACGCGATAAAAGTCGAAGACATAGCAGTGATCGACGACTCAAAGTGCGTTGACTGCGGTGCATGCGTGGACGAGTGCCCCTCCTCCGCAATAAAAGAGTAAAACCAATTAGGCGGTCTTGCCGCCCATTCATTTTATTTTAACTTCCCTGAGTTCCGACGGCCGTCACGCCCAATAGGGCTTCTTGACGAATTTGTATGCGGACTGCGCGGCCGTGGCGGCCTCGCCGCAGGCGGTCACGATAAGCTTGTTCTTTCCCTCGTACTCGACGACGTCTCCGCATGCGAACACGCCGTTGCGGTTCGTGCTCATGTCCAGCCCGACCTTGACGCGTCCTTCTTTGGTGAGCTCCAGATCCCATTTCTTCAGGACCTTGAGGTCGGCGTCGATGCCTATGTTCACGACTGCCAGGTCGGCAGGTATGTCATACGTCTTGCCGTCCCGGCTTAATGTTATGCTCTCCAGCTTCCCATTTCCGTTGAACGATGTCGCCGTGGTGTTCATGACGGCTCTGATGTTGCTGTTCTTGAGCGCTTCGACGTTGCACTCGTCCGCCCTGAACTCGGGCTTCCTGTGGATTATCGTCGTGTCGGTGACGGTGTCGGATATCAGCGCCATCTCGATGGCGCTGTTGCCTCCCCCGAAAAGTACGACCTTCTTGCCGACCAGGCCTTCCTTCACGGGAAGAATGTACGACACGCCCTTGTCGGTCAGTTCGGCTTCTCCGGGAATGTCCATCTTCTTGGGGTTGAAGTCTCCCATGCCGATCGCCACCACCACAGACTTCGCATGATATTGCGATTTTCCTGTTGTGACGATTATCTCCTCGCTGCCTTCAAGGATCTCGTCGACCTTCTCGTTGTCGTGTATGTCGCATCCCAAGGATTCGGCCTGCGCATACAGACGGTCGGAGAGTTTTCTTGCCTGAACGGATTCAAAACCGGGGTAGTTGTGTATCCCCTTCTCGGGATACAGGCTCATAAGCTGCCCGCCGACGCGCCCCGATTCGAGGATCAGCGTCTTCATCATCCTGGACCTTGCGTATATTCCCGCAGTGAGTCCGCCCGGACCGGCCCCGATTATGACGATGTCGTAGCGCATTTTAAGCTCGTATATGCTATCCGTATAAAATAATGTCTTTTGCAAAATGAAAAAATTGCTTTTATTGACATCTTCTGCGAGTATATTTTCAAGAACTCTGTAAATCAGATGCGAAATACCACGTTAATATTACGAATTTCGTTTGAATCGCCTGTGTGTGAAACCACGGCCCCCCGCGATGCGGACGGTGTGTCGCCTCTCGCGCCGAAAGACGGCGCCCCACTGCCGAGAGTCCGCCGAACATTGCACCGGAAAAAGCGGTCGGAGCGGAGCGGAAGACGGCAGGACAACGCGTTAACTTTTTACCCTGGATGTTGCATTCATCCATATGGTTCAACAGCACCCTCAGAGGCTGGGCGGCCCGATCCCGAAGTTCGGCGACTACCACATATGGAAAACACTCTCGTGCATAAACGAGAGCGCTCCCGTCGGGCGGAAGAGGCTGGCGTCCCTGCTTAACATAGGAGAGGGAAGCATAAGGACCATCCTCAACATGCTCCAAGAGGATGGCTTGGTGATAATAAACAAGAACGGCGTCAGCCTCACGCAGGATGGTGCGGACTGCTGGAAGGCGGTTGCGATGGACGCGGCGCCGCTGAAGATAGGCGACCTCACCATAGGCAGCGTGAACTGTGCGGTCAGAGTTCCGGGGACCGCCCGCGCCGTGGAGTACGGATGCGAAGAGAGGGATGCCGCGATAAAGACGGGCGCCATAGGCGCCACGACGCTGATCTTCACCAACGGGATACTTATATTCCCGGGTTCGAACTATCCTGTGGAGCCAAAGACGGATCGCGCCATAAGAGAGACGTTCGACCTTTTGGACGACGACGTCGTGATAATCGGGACCGCGAACACGCTTGAGAACGCGGAGAAAGGCGCGGTCACCGCCGGCATCAACCTTCTCGGAGGCCTTCGAATACACCGCGAGCTGAAGGAGATCTTAAGCCATCGCAGCACCGGCAGCGAACTCCTCGCGCTTGCGTTCGCAATACACGATCTTGTCGGGGGTCTCCCGGTCTGCGCCAAGAGCAGGGACAACCTCGGCATACGCATCGAGAACGGCACCGTCATCGACAACGCGTATACCGGCGCAGTCCTTGAGGAAGTGATTAATGCAGGAACCACCATCCGCAAGGTGGCGATATCCGGCCCCTACAAGGGGATACGCGTGATCGTCACTCCGATCGAGCTTGACAACAGAGTCATAGCTGCCATCGGCGTGGTGGACATACGCGGCATGGCCGGCGTCAACAACCTGATACGCCTTAGGAGCGATGACAATGACCAGTAAGTGCAAAGTGACTGTAGATGCGGGAGTGTGCAAAATGATTACGGTGATAGACGCCGTAGCCAACGAGGAGACGGGCATGGTGGATCTCAACATCAGCAGCGACTGCCCCAATGTGCTCAGAATGTCTTGGTCCATCAAGCCGATCTGCCCGTACAGCGAGGTCGAGGGCGCGATGAACGAGACCGAAGTGTACAAGCTTGCAAGCGAGTCTATACCTCACACCGCCTGCCCCGTCCCCTGCGGGATCATCAAGGCGATAGAGGTGGCCGGCGGCCTGGGCCTCAAGAGGGACTCCACCATCAAGGTGGAGTGATCTCCTTTCTCGCATACTCGTCTATCTTCTCCGACCAGATCATGCCGGACGGCCCTGTCATGTACATGACCACCTCCTGCACCTCGAGCAGCTGGCGCGGCGTCGCCCCTGCCTTAAGGGCGGCGTCGGCGTGGTACTCAAAACATTTCTCGCATTTCTGCACTGAAGTTATGGCAAGCGCGATCAATTCCTTTTCGCGTTCCGACAGTTCGCCGTCCTGAAACACCTCATTTCGGAATATGTACAGCGCCCTCAGCACCTTTGGATCCTTCTCGCCGAGCATTGTGAGTGACATTGGGACACGTATCTTGAAAAGAGTATAAAATCACAAGGAGACCCCGGGCCGCGTGCCGTTTATATAATCCGTCATCTATTCTCAAATTATGAGCGACGAGCCGGCGGACAAGCCTTTGGAGATTATTCGGAGCATGCGCGGCGTGGCGCACGCGTTCTACCTCGACC
>JAITQH010000023.1 GCA_031288985.1 Candidatus Methanoplasma sp.
GACAGATGGCATACCGTTCCAATACCTGTATCCTCAGGCCAATTCACCGTATCCGGGACGGGGACGGATGCTGGGAACGCGTTGTACGTATACGGCGCAGTGACCGCCGAGCCGGTCGCGTTCGCAGTCGAACTGCCTGATTTCGCAAGCGTCTTGGGCGCGGAATTCGTGAGAAGCTCCAACGGCAACATGGATCCGGTGGGGTATGCGGGCGGATCTTACGCCGATTTCACCGGGACGTATGACGGCAATGGGTACAAGATCTCCGGTCTTAACGTGGCGCCTTATTATGAAGGCCCCAACAGTGAAAGGCTGGTAGGATTCTTCGCACGCACCGACGGAGCAACGCTGTCGAACATCGTGCTGGAAGACGGAAGTTCCGTGGGGATCGCGCTGTTCCCCACAGGATGGCCTGCGACAAGACCCGCCAACGGCAACGGCAAGATATTCACGGGCGGCATCGTCGGAGCGGCGATCAACACATCCGTCATCGACTGCGAGAACGGGAATTCGGTATATTCCTTTACCAACAACGGCGCTCTGACCCTCGGCGGCGTCTCCGGACACATGAGGATCGCCAATGCGGCGGCGAGCGTGAGCGGAGTGAACACCGGAAGTCTGTTCGGCAACGGTTACGCAGGGAACACGAGAACGACCTTGGGCGGCATGACAGGGTCTGCGCTGGTCTACGGAGCAAGCGGCGCCCTTGACGTTGACGGCTTTGCCAATCTGGCCGACATAAATGTGTATTCCAATATCTTCAGCAACACTGTATATGTCGGCGGGCTGTTCGGAATGCTGCAGAACGGGATCATAAACGAATCCGTAGCGGCTGTGATCTATTACGGCTGCATATACGGCCTGCCCGCAACCGGTTGGACCCTAACCAACGGAAGCGCAGGGAAGATAACCATCGCAGACAGTTTCAACGACGGCGACATAACGGCGGTCACACAGACGATCGTCGGCGGCATAATGGGCGGCCTCATGACCAACAGCGCAGACAGCGTCACGGACTACATGACCGTCAGAAACAGCCACAATGCGGGAGACTTGTACGTCATCAACGAGTTTTCGTCGGGCGCGCCCGTCGTCCGTATGGGCGGTCTCGCGGGAGAGTTCTACGCGGACTACCATTCCTCGGACAACGCGACCATAGTCGGCTCGTTCAACGTAGGGGAATTGCGCATATCGGACTCGGGGAACTATGCTCACGAAAACAGCGCCGGCGGCCTGATTGACTTTGCATACGGCGGCATCGACATCGTCGACTCGTTCAACTCGGGGCCGATCGTCGTTGACAGCTACAGCGCAGAGATCTATGCGGGCGGGCTGGTCAGCATCGTGGTCAAGGGGTTTAACATCGACAGCTCGTACAACAACGCAGATATCACGGTCAGAGGCGGGGCTTTGTCTAACTGGGGCATCGTCGGAGGACTCGCGGCGCAGCTGCAGACGGAGAACGTCGGCACTCCAAGGCAGAACACGCTCGTATACGTCACTGACTCGTATGCCTCCGGAGATCTGACCGTCGACCTAAGCAGGACTTCCGGGAACGCATACATAGGCGGCATAGTGGGCACCGCGCACGTGACCAGCCCAAACTATTGCCTCCTGGACATCCGGGGATCCTATACGGCGGTGACCGCCTATACGAATCCCGCCGTCACACAAACGTACGTAGGAGGATTTATCGGAGTGGGGCCCAACAACAGCACCACGATGATCTACGACAGCTACTACCTGTACGATGCCGTAAACCATGACTACCCGGGCGCAGGGTACGCATTCGGTCCGTTTGCGGCAGGTTCGCAAGACCCCGCCGAGGCGTGGGCAACGGAGGTCTGTCCGCAGCCGAGATGCTCGATGAGGACAGTTACGTCGGATGGGACTTCACCACCAACATCCATGACGGCGTCTGGATCAAATATGATGGATACCTCCCCTTCCTGAGAGGCCCGGGCAACGACATACTTGTCGTGCCTTTCCTCAACCCCGCCGCGACATCGTATCCAAATCCGATAGAGTACCGTATGGATAGTGAGAACACCGACCCCGCGATGTCTGATTACATCACGGCCCATCCTCTGAGCGGGCAGCTGAAATACTCCGGAACAGCGCAGGGATCCGCGCCGACGGGCGGAGGCCCGTACACCGCAGAGCTGGGAACCCTCAACCTGGCCAACCGCTGGTACCAGGCCGCCTTCAAATCGGGAGTGCAGCTGGACATCTCGGCGGGAACCTGGAGCGTGACCTATGCCGACGGCTCCGGCGGGGCCGCGACCGGCATGCCTTCGCCCAATCCGACGACGGTGGCCAAGGGCGGCGCGGTCTCGGTGCCTGCGGCCGCACCCGCGTGGACAGGGTATGTATTCATGGGATGGAAGCTCACAAGCGGGACCGTTGACGGAGCGGGTCCGTCCACAATATACGCCGCAGGAGCAACGACCGGCGCGGTCCGGTCCAATATCACGCTCACGGCGCAGTGGGCGGTTCCGACTCCGGGACGCGTATATACGATATCTGCGGATGCCGACGGCGGCTCTGCGATCGTGCCCAGCGGAAACGTCGGCGTCCCGCGCGGAGGAAGTGCGGTGTTCGCGTTCTCCGCAAAGCCGGGATACACGCTGTCGGCGGTGTACGTGGACGGCGCGGCCATATCGTCCGCCGCCGTTGCATCGGGGGTGTACGTCTTCTCCAACGTTCAAAGCAACCACACGATAAGCGTGGCGAGCGCATCCGACGGCGGCATAACGCTGACAGTGGACATCGTGGGAGGGGACGGCGTCCCGAAATACCACATCGGGCCGAGTACGCAGTACAGCCGCTTTGCGAGATCGCAGCCGATCGCCCTGCATTCCGACGTGTACGTCTCCCTTGACATAGGGGACGGCTACAGATTCGCGGGATGGACGGGGTACGTCGAATCGAAGGATATCGAAGTGCGCATAGCCGACGCGGAGGGCGACATACACCTTGTGGCGCATCTCGAATCCGCCGGCGGAGGCGGGGAATGGGCAGTTCTTAACCTAATATGCGCGATCCTTGCCATAGCCGCCGGCATTGTGATACTCATAGCAGGAAGGAACCGCCGGGAGAAGGACGACCCCGACAGGAAGTCGAAGAAGGCGTTCCTCGTCAGAATTGCGTCGCTCGCAGTGGGCATAGTCGCGGCGATCCTGTTCTTCGCGACGGAGGACGCGTCCCTGCCTGCGGTCCCCATCGACGAATGGACCCTGCCGATGTTCATACTGTTCCTTGCCGCCGCCGCACTGGCGGCAATAAGCCTGAGATTCGACAGGGACAGGGAACAGCCCTGAACGACCAACCTCTTAAAAGCCGCGGGTCCGTCCCGCGGCGCCTTTATTTTATTCCTCTCCGGTTCCTGTCGATGTTTCGGCCGTGCTGCATTGTTTTGAACCCTGCGTTCCTCAGACGCGCGCATCATATGCTTTCAGAGACAGGTTTATATAAACCAACGCCGACGGGGGGCTGAAATTAATGCGGTCCGCAACGTTGCGCGGACAAGTTTATTTTCGTTCAAGTGAGATTACATGACAATAAGATTCAAAGACCTCGGGGTTTCCGACAAGGTGTCCCGAGCGATGGAAGAGATGGGCTGGACCGAACCCACCCCCGTGCAGACTGAGGCCATCCCTGTGGGGATGCAGGGCGGCGACATGTTCGCGCAGGCGCAGACCGGGACCGGAAAGACCGGAGCGTTCGGCTCCATCATACTCAGCTCCACAAAACCGGGCCAGAAGGTCCCTTCGGCGCTGGTGCTCGTACCCACCAGAGAGCTCGCCATGCAGGTCGCGGAGGAATTGGACAAGCTGTCCAAATACACCTCCCACAAGTGCGTGCCGATATTCGGCGGAGTCAGCATTGACAACCAGATACGCATTGTAAGAAGAGGCACGGACACGATCGTCGGGACGCCCGGGAGGGTCAAGGACCTTATCAACAGGCGGGAGTTGGATCTTGCCAAGATCTCGATGGTGGTCCTGGACGAAGCGGACAGGATGCTGGACATGGGATTCGCGAAGGATCTGAACTTCATTCTGTCGAACGTCCAGAAGAAGAGGCAGACCATGATGTTCTCCGCCACTCTGCATGAGGACATCAAAGCGCTGACGCTGAAGCACATGGTCAGGCCGAAGGAGGTCCTCGTATCCAAGGACGAGCTCACGGCAGACCTGACGGAACAGTTCTACATCGTCTCCGACAAGGACTCCAAACGCTACGAACTGCAGCGCATTCTGGACGACGGGCACCCCAAGGTGATAGTGTTCTGCCACACCAAGCGCAGAGTGGATCAGCTGACAAAGAAGCTGGACGGCCTCTACAAAGTTGCGGGCATACACGGCGGAAAGGCCCAGAACAAAAGGACCAACGTCATCAAAGAGTTCTCTGAAGGGAAGATCGACGCCCTTATAGCGACGGACGTCGCCGCGAGGGGCCTGGACATCTTCGACGTGGAGTACGTGGTGAACTTCGACATGCCTGACAGCCCCGAGACCTACGTGCACAGGATCGGAAGAACGGGAAGAGCAGGCGCCGCAGGCATTGCGGTGACCTTCGTAATGCCCGAGGAGATGAGGGATCTCAGACAGATCGAGAAGCAGATAGGAAAGCCGATAACGAACATCTCGGCCATATCCAAGCTGGAGTTGGCGGCATCCCTGAGAAGGGATGATGTCAACATCGCGGCAAGCGTCTCGGGACGCGCAGGTCAGGCTCCTGCGGCGCCCGTGAAGAACGCCCCCGCCGCCAAACCCGCCGTCAGACCGAAGGAAGCGGTCAGGCCTGCGGCACCCGCACCCGCACCCGCGCCTGCACGCCCCGTCGATGATTCGGTGTGTCTGGAGATCGGATTCGGAACGGCCGACGGGGTCGGCAAAGGCGACGTGTGCGACTTCATCACGGAGGATACGGACATCGCCCGCAGCGATATCGGAAAGATCACGCTGTACGGAAAGAAGACGCACATACTGATGCAGAAGCAGAAGGCCGAGGCCGCAGTGAGGGATCTCTACGGCACAGAATACGACGGAAGGCCGCTGAGCGTCCGCATGATCGTCAACAAATGAGGCATTTAGGGGGCGGGCGCAGGAATGCGGGCCGCCTCCGTCCGGTCATGTTTATATATTTTAGTTAAGTACGGAGGGTACGGAACACGTTCCGCGGAAATGTGCCTTCACAGGTGAATCCGAAATGGTGATTATAATGAGCGACGAGACTCAACAGCAGGAAGTCCGCCCCGTCAACGGGAAGAGCATGTACAGCTACATCGCGGACGCATGGAAGAACCCCTCGAAAAGCTACCTCAAAGAGCTTAACCACGAGAGAAGGATACTGTGGAGGAGAGAAGAGAACTTCCTCCGCGTCGAAAAACCCACCCGCCTGGACAGGGCAAGGGCGCTTGGATACAAGGCGAAACAGGGATACGTTGTCGTCAGGGCCAAGGTAAGGAAGGGCAACTTCAGAAAGAGAGCCATTACGGCCGGAAGGAGAGCCAAGAGAAAGGGTATCAACCAGATGACGGTCGGAAAGAGCCTCCAGAGGATGGCCGAGGAAAGGACCGCCAAGAGATACCAGAACCTTGAGGTGCTCAACTCCTATTGGGTCGGGGCCGACGGACAGCATGAGTGGTACGAGGTCATACTCGTGGATCCCGCTCACCCGGTCATAAAAGCGGACCCCAAGATCAACTGGATCTGCAAGACCAACAACAAGAACCGCGTATACCGCGGCCTGACGTCCGCCGGAGCGGCCGGACGCGGCCTCAGGAACAAGGGCAAAGGCGCAGAGAACGCCAGGCCCTCCGTGAGAGTCAACAAGCAGGCGCGCGGAAGGCACAACTAAACAAATCAACCCCCGTCCCAACGGACGGGGGAACTTTTTATTTTTATTTTAGCGATTTCAAATAACAGAGCGGCAAAACGGATGGGTGCGATTATGCAGACCGACCTTTTGCAACGGCTGGATATCGTCTGACTTGTACAGTCGCCCTCCGGCCTGTTTGTGCGGTCATGCCTCTGTTTTCATGATCTCTATGATCTGCCGAACCTCGGCGTCCGTCATTCCGACGGTCGGGAAGTAGACCGGGATCTCATACTGCGTCACGTCCACTTCATCAAAGTCCTGAACGGACGAGCCTTTCACCAATCCGAGTATCTTCTTCGTCGGCTCCTCGCCTTCCGCAAGGACCTTCAGCCCGGGATCGTACCTCTTGAGAAGGGAGAAATCCGCCTTTCCGCGCATGTACACCCTGCACCCGCG
>JAITQH010000097.1 GCA_031288985.1 Candidatus Methanoplasma sp.
GCTCCGGGTCTATGAAATGCACCAGCATCATAACTGCGGCAACGCGCATCCTGAACTCGCCGCCCGTTTCGATCTGGCGGAGGCAGTATTCCCAAAGGGCATTCCTCTCCTCTTCGCCCTTTGCCGTCCATTCGCCGCAGAATATGTCGCAGACCGCCCAGTTCGACACCTCCGGCATGAACTCTTCCATGAGGCGCAGGCGCTCGTGCACATCCATCTTCGCGCCGGCTATCACCAATGCGCGGATTATGGTCTCTTCGTAGCATTCCGACGGAACGGACAGGAATCCCCTCCAATCGTCCTTGCAGACCTCTTTGGCCATCTTTCGGAGCGCCGGCGTCGGTACGCCGTTGCATCTGCCGATGCCGGGCACCAGTCCGGTGTGGAATTCCTTGTATTTCGTATCTGCATTCTTCAGTATCTCGTTCCTGACGTCGATCATGAGCTGTCTCTTTCAAGTTCTATGAGACGCTTTTTCAGAGCGGCGCCTCCGCCGTACTTGTCCATGGCTCCGGAGGAGTTTATCACTCTGTGGCACGGTATGATTATCGATATCGGGTTGGCGCCGCAGGCGGTCCCCGCCGCCCTGAACGCCTTCTCCCTTCCCGCATTCCTTGCCAGTTCTGCATACGATATCGTCCGGCCGTACGGTATTTTTCCGATCTCCCGCCATATCGCCATTTGGAAGTCGGTTCCCGAAAGCGCCAGCGGTATGTCGAACTCCTTCCTCTTCCCCGCGAGATAGCCGCTTATCTGCCTCTCCGCCTCTCTGATGGCCTCGGTCTCCCTGTCCTCTCTCGGAGGAAGGTTGGATCCGGGGAGGAACACCCCGTCCACTCTTCCCTCTCCGTCCTCCGAGATGCTGACTTTGCCGATCAGCGTCACATATGTGTGGATGCATCCCACGCTCATATCCCGTCATCGCTCGAAGCGTACTTATCGTCTTCCGTGCATGCAGAGGCATGATCGTCTGCGCCAGCCGGAGGACCGACATCCCCGCGTTCCATCCGGAGTGGATGATGAACAGGCTCCGGGCCGGATACGCTCTGGTCAGAAACCCTGTGCACAGGACGACCGTCCACAGGGTGGATCTCACGCCGGCGAACGTGGACTGCATCGTGTTCATGACAAAGAACCCCCGTCCGATGATCCCTTTCCTTGACGAACTGAACGGGATGAATATCAGATATATTTTTCATGTGACCGTCACCCCGTACGACGGAGATATCGAGCCCGGCGTCCCTTCCAAAGCGGACATAGCCGATTCTTTCAGGATGCTGTCGGACGCGATCGGCAGAGACAGGGTCGTGTGGAGATACGACCCCGTGATGTTCAATGACCGGATCACGCCCGAATACCACAAAAGGAAGTTCGAGACGCTGTGCCGCGAACTCTCGGAACATACGGGAAGATGCACGTTCAGCTTCCTGGAGATGTACGGGAAGCTTTCCGGCGAGAGCACGCTCAGGGCGCCGCTCCCAAGCGAGAAAGAGGAGTTCGGAGCGGCGGCGGGAGAGATCGCGGAGAGATACGGCGTCGCTCTCACCCATTGCTGCCCCGATGCGGACCTCTCAAGATACGGCATACGGAAGAGAGGGTGCATAGACCGCGAGACCCTGCTTTCCCTGGGCATCCCGTTCGACGACAGGCCTGCCGGCCTCAGGGACAGATGCATGTGCGTCAGGAACATAGACATAGGGTGTTACGACACCTGCGTGCATGACTGCGTCTACTGCTACGCGAACAGCAAGACCGCCGACAGAAAAAAAGAGGTTTACGACCCCGCCGGCGAGATGCTCGGCGGGACCGTTGGGGAAGGAGATTCGATCGTCGGACTGAGATCAAGAAACGTTCTGAGGCTCAGCGATCTGTGATTCGGCCGCCATCGACGATTCCATTCTCCTCTTGGAGAAGAGAACGGAGTCCATGAACGCCACCCACAGGACCTCCACCACTATCGAAGCGGTGATGGCCACCATGGCGTTCCCGATGACGGGGCCGACCAACACGCCTGCGCAGAGCGCCAAGGCGATGCCTTTGTTCTTGTAGGACGTCATCAGGATGTCCGTGACCCTTTGCGACCACCCTACGCCCATCTTCTTCTCTCCGCGGTCTATGATGAGGCCGAGTCCGAAGGATCTGAGCGCCGCGACAAGGACGAACGCCGCAAGCACCCATATCCCCGCGCTCTTGAAGTTCGCGGAGCTGGCAGAGAGCCAGACGAGGAAGAATATGGTGCAGTTCAGGACGACGGCCATAGCTGTCTTGTTCACCTTCACCCAAGTGAAGAACCTGGATATTACTATCGGTATGCCGATGACCTCAAACACCGTTATCACAAGGCCGCTCATTTCGACGTATTTTCCAAGGAACACCCAAACGATGAATGGTATCCACAGCAGGGCCGCGATGTACACGTAGATGGTGCATCTTGCCGCATGCACCATGTCTCCCCTGAGAATGAGGGACAGCGGCGCGACGGATGCCGCGAAGGGCGTCGCCGCAACGAACACCAATCCCCATGCATACGTCTCGTACTCAGGCATCCAAGCCGATATCAGAAGAAAGCCTGCTATCGGGATGAACGAGGGCACGATCAGCCCCAGGAGCAACCCTCTGACGAGAGACTTTGGGTTCTTTACCGGACTGAGGTTCTTGCTGGGAATCCTCGACAGCGAGATCGTCATCATCACTGCCAGGAAGAATATGGTGAGATTGCTTCGCATGCCGGAGTTCAGGATCCCGGACTGGGCGAAGGCGTCGGAAAGAACGCCGGAGAAGTTGGTGGCCAATGACACCACCACGGCCAAACACATCATGAAGGCGCTGCTGCACAACAATGCGACTGTTTTCATGAGACTTGAAAGCTTAGAAATATATTTGTTTGTTTCCCCCTCGGCTGCGCTCTCCGGCGCAACCGCAGGACGGCTTCGAGAGCCTGTCGGCCGGCTCATCCGCCTCCTCTGCCCTTAGGAAGGTTCTTAAACGCGGTGTTTTTTCACTCTGACATGGACGATGTCAGCCCGGTCAGGCCCGGATGGTACAACGCGTTCCGCCCATGGACCCTGCACGGCGCGGCAGTACCAGTGGCCATCGGCGGTGCGGTTGCATACAGCGGCGGCTCGTTCTGCTGGTGGATCTTCCTTATGATCCTTCTCTGCGGTTTTCTCCTGCAGTCGGCGGCGAACCTCCTCAACACCTACGGCGACTTCGTCAAAGGCACGGACACTGTCGAGAACGAGACCAGGTCTCCGGAACTCGTGACCGGCGCGCTTCGACCAAGGTCTGTATTGCTTGCCGGACTGATGTGTTTGGCATTGACCGCATTGTGCGGAGTGGTGTTCATGTGGTATGCGGGGTGGGGCGTGGCGCTGTTCGGCGCGGCCGGCATCGGAGGCGCAGGACTCTACACCGTGGGAGTATCCTACAAATATCACGGCCTGGGGCAGATCGGCGTGTTCGTTCTGATGGGCATCCTCATGCCTCTGGGGACGTACTACGTCCTGGCCGGCAATCTTTCTTGGGAGGTGTTCCTGATATCCCTTCCGAACGCGTTCCTCATCACTGCGGTGCTTAGCGGCAACGAGGTCCGCGACTATCACGAGGATCGTGAAGCGGGAGTGGGGACGCTGTCCTCGCACTTCTCCTACGAAGGGAGCCTGCACATCTATCTCGCCCAGAACATCGCCGCCTATCCGATATTGGCGGCGCTTATTTTGTTCGGCATACTGCCTTGGACGGCTTCCCTGGCGTTCCTGGCGCTCTTCGACCTTCGCGCGGTCGTCGCGAACAGCCGCCTTGCCCCGGCGAACAAGGGCAACAGCCGCCTGTTGGTGCCGCTGTGCTTCAGGCACAATTGGCATTTCGGAGCGCTTTTGACAGCAGGCTGCTTAATAGGATATTATGCTATTGCGGCGGTGATATGATGCAGGAGAGCAGACCGAACGGGACGCAGTTCGAGGGAAAGGAGGAATACGTCAAAGACGTGTTCACCGAGATAGCTTCGTACTATGACGAGATGAACGACCTCATGTCCATGGGCATGGTCAGAGGCTGGCACAAATTCATGATGAAGAAGGCGGGGAATCTCGGATCCAAGAGATGCCTCGACGTCGGCACCGGGACCGGCGAGATCGCCTTCATGCTTGCGGAGCGTGCAGGCATCGACGGCGAGGTCGTCGGAGTCGACATCACCCCCAAGATGCTGGAACTCGCAAAGGAGAAGATGAAGGGGCGCGGGCTGCCCCGGGACATCGTGTTCGAGGAGGGCGACGCCCTGAGCCTTCGCTTCGAAGATTCTTCTTTCGACGTCGTCACGTCGGGGTACATGCTCAGGAATGTGACGGACGTGCAAAGGGCCATCGACGAGATGCACCGGGTACTGAGGCCCGGCGGACTTGTCGTTGTCGCCGAGCTTTGCAAACCGGACAACCGCATCGTGCGGTTCTTCTACGAACAGCATATGAAGCACAGGGTCACGAAGCTCGGACGCAGATACGACCGCGGAGAGAGCATCGACGGCAAACAGCCCGCTTACGACTGGCTCACGTCGTCGGTCGAAGGGTTTCCCCACGGGAAGGAGATGACCGCCAAGTTCGCGAAAGCGGGGTTTGCGGACGCCAAGTTCTATGTGAAGACGTTCGGCGCCGTGAACATCTATTGCGGACGCAAGAAGTGAGCGGGGATCTTCGGTCAGGGTCCGAGACGGTCTATTGGAATCACCGACACTCCATCGTCGCGGGTGTATGCGAGTCCCATAACTGCTGTGGCCGCATCCGCCGCCGAATGCCTTGGATTAGACCATGCCAATAGGGGTGGGACAAATATCAATATCACTTTTGAAAGGATTTCATTATCACTTTTGCAGTATTGACTCTGTCCGAAACGAACCGCAGATCGCACAGAAATGAAAAAGAGCTGAGAACGCCCGCATTTCTGCGGGCGTCTGAGCATTTACTTTGAAAGTTTGCTGTTGTAGAACGCCAGCACCGCCTTGTACAGGAGGTACACATCGGCCTTGGACACGATCTCCAGGGGAGAGTGCATTGACAGCACCGGGACCCCCACGTCGACGGTGTCCAGGTTGTGCACGGATATGTCGGACGCTATCGTCCCTCCGCCTCCGATGTCCACCTTCCCCAGTTCTCCCACCTGCCACTGTATGTCCGCGTCGTCCAGTATCCTGCGCAGGAACCCCATGGTCTCGGCGGACGCGTCGTTGGTGGAATACTTGCCCCTCGACCCGGTGTATTTGGAGACCACCGGCCCGCGGTTGAGGTATGAACAGTTGTTCCTTTCGAATACGTCTCCGAAGGCGGGGTCCACCGCGGCGTTCACGTCGCAGGACAGACAGACGGATTTTTGCAGGACGTGGCGGGCCTGAAGCCCGTACGCGGACAGGAAGTCCTCCAGGAAGTCCCTGAAGAACAGGGATCTCATCCCGGTGTTGCCGTCGGATCCTATCTCCTCTTTGTCGGCGAACACGGTGACGGTCGTGAATTCCGGCTCGGTCGAGTCGAGTTCCGCCATCAGGCTTGCGTACGCGCAGACGCTGTCGTCCTGTCCGTACGCCCCCACCATCGACCTGTCGAGTCCGATATCCGCAGGTCTGAACGCCGGCACGGCGGTGATCTCGGCGGAAAGGAAGTCCTTCTCGGTTATGCCGTACTTCTCGAACAGAAGGTTCATGATGTTCAGCTTGACCTTGGCCCCGACCTTCTCGTCGTTGTACGGCCAGCATCCGACCAGTATGTTCAGCTGCTCGCCCTCCACAACCTCGGAGGCCGTCTTCTTCATCTGGTTCTGCGCCAGATGGGGAAGAAGGTCGGTGACGCAGAACACAGGGTCGCCTTCGCTCTCGCCTATGTTGACCTTCACCGTCTTGCCGTTGTTCAGGACGACGACGCCGTGCAGGGAGAGCGGGATGGCCGTCCACTGGTACTTCTTGATCCCGCCGTAGTAGTGCGTCTTCAGGTACGCCATGTCGGAGTCCTCGAACAGCGGATTCGGCTTGAGGTCCAGACGGGGGCTGTCGATGTGGCTCACGCCTATGCGCAGGCCGTCCGCCGGCGGCCTTCTGCCCACGGTTGCCATTATCAATGCCTTTCCGCGGTTGTTGAAGTAGAGCTTGTCGCCGGCCGCATATTTCTTTCCCAGCTGGAACTCTTTGTATTTGTGCTTCTTCAGTATGGGTATGGTGTACTCCACGACCTCTCTCTCGGTCTTGTTGTTGAGGAACAGCTTGTACTCCTCGCAGAATCCTTTGGACTGCTCCAGAAGGGCCGCGTCCTTCACGCCGAGCGTGTCGCTTTTGGATAGTAGCTTTTCTTCGAGCCTCTGTCCTGCGCTTTTGTCTTTGCTCATGCGCAGGTAATCTTGGATTGATTACTTGATTCTATGCCCGGATGTCAAAGAATCGCGGCCTGCGGCGCGATGCGGCCTTCTGCCTCTTGCGGGAGATCCCGTCAGAGCCTTGCGGCGGAGAGGCTGGCCTTGGCCTCGGCATATATGCGCTCGGTCGGCTCCAGCGATGTCCATCCCGGCTCCAGATGAGTTACCTCGAAGTT
The DNA here is from genome assembly GCA_031288985.1 of Candidatus Methanoplasma sp. Classification (GTDB taxonomy): domain Archaea; phylum Thermoplasmatota; class Thermoplasmata; order Methanomassiliicoccales; family Methanomethylophilaceae; genus Methanoplasma. The sequence continues at coordinate 6,567 of JAITQH010000097.1, forward strand.
GAACTCCTTGGCGAACTCATCCAAAGAGCGTTTAGTCTCGGAATCGTCGCCCAGACCTGTGGATATCTCCATCACCTTGTGGTAGTCGCACATCTCAAGGATCGTTTTCATACGGTCGAAGTTCTCGCTCTCCACTCCCTTGAACAGATCGCTCCGGCCGAAGAAGTCCCTCCATTTGGTGGACATCGCGGGAGTGTAGTACAGCACGCCGGTGTGCTTCTTCTGCAGGTCGTAATAACGGTCGGTGCCGCCGAGAGCGACTCCGATGCAATCGTCGCACATCCTTCCGTCCGGCCCCTTGAATATGGATATGGTCTTGTCGAGACGTTCTTTGGCCCACTCCTCGATCCCTTTGTTGGCGTTGCCGCACAGCCCGTAGTACAGTATGAAGGCATCCACTTTGGACTGCATGAAGAGAAGGGTCTCCCTGAGATCCGATTTGAGCATCTCCGGCTCCGCGTGGAGGCCCAGGCCCTTCATCAGGATGACGATGTTGTATCCGTCGTCGGGGATCTCCTCCGCTCCGTTGAGGAACGCCCGCTCGTCCAGAAGCGTGTACTCTATCCCCTTGGACCTCAGTTTGAGCGACACGTCCTTGGAGCTTTCGCTGTCCAGCAGGAAGACGTTCTTCTCCTCCGGATCCGTGGACAGATTGTATATCAGCTCGTCCTCCAGGATCGGGCATACTATGGCGCCGAGAGTTCCCCTTGTCATACTTTCATAATGATAGTATGATTATATATGCTCTTGCATCAGGGCGGCAGGATCCTTCGGGAGGGCGCGTCCCGAGCCTTCCTCCGCGTGTTTTCGGACGCGCGGGGCGCGCAGCGCCCGCATGGAGTTGAGTATGGCTATGACGGCCACGCCCACGTCGGCGAACACCGCCTCGATCAGCGTTATGTATCCCAGCGCGCCCATGGAGAGGAACACCGCCTTCACCGCAAGAGCGAACACAATGTTCTCAATCGCTATGGAGCGCGTCCTCTTGGAGATGCGGATCGCCGTGGAGACCTTAGACGGCATGTCATCGGTGATCACCACATCGGCGGCCTCTATGGCCGCGTCGGATCCGAGCGCGCCCATGGCTATGCCGACGTCGGAACGCGCCAAGGACGGCGCGTCGTTCACGCCGTCGCCTACGAAGGCCACCTTCCTCCCCTCCCCTATGAGGCGGTCCACTATGGCCATCTTGTCCCCGGGAAGGAGGTCTGTGAAGACCTCGTCTATTCCAAGTTCCTCCGCGACGTGCCGGCCCACGCGCTCGCAGTCGCCGGTGAGCATGCACACTCTGCCTATGCCCATGCGCTTGAGTTCGGACACCGCATGGGCGGAGTCTTTCCTCACGCGGTCGGATATGATCATGTATCCTACGTATGCGCCGTCTACCGCAATGTGAACCGCAGTGCCGAACTCTTCCGGCGGGATCGGCCGCACCCCGTGCTCCTCCATGAGGCAGGAGCTGCCGAGGACGACCGTCCTGCCCTCCACGAATGCTGCCACGCCTTTGCCCCGGATCTCTTCCATGCCTTTGACGTTCGACCTTTTCGTTTCGCCTGCGTGCGCCCGCAGTATCCCCGCCGCAATAGGGTGGTTGGAATCCGTCTCCGCGTGTGCGGCCAGCCTTATCAGCTCTTCCTTTTCGATTCCCACAGGGTGCACCGACAGCACCTCGAACACGCCCTCCGTGAGCGTCCCGGTCTTGTCGAAAACCACCGTGTCCACGCCCGCAAGCGCGTCCAGATAGTTGCCGCCCTTGACGAGTATGCCTGCGCGGGACGCCCCGCCTATCCCTCCGAAGAAAGCCAGCGGGACCGATATGACAACGGCGCACGGACACGATATCACAAGGAACATCAGGGCGCGGTAGAGCCAAGTCTCGAACGCACCGCCCAGGATCAGGGGCGGCAGAATCGCGAGCATCAGCGCGGCGACGACCACCGCAGGGGTGTAATACCTTGCGAACTTGGTTACGAAGTCCTCGGAACGGGACTTCCTGCCGTATGCCTCGTCCATCATGCTCATTATGCGCATGGCCGCCGAATCTTCGTATTCGGACGTGACGGACACCGTCAGAGCGCCGTTGACGCATATGCATCCGCTCAGCACGGCGTCGCCGACGGAGGCGTCCCGCGGCACGGACTCGCCCGTGAGCGATGATGTATCCACCATGGACCTCCCCTCGACGACCGTGCCGTCCAGGGGTATCCTTTCGCCGGGGCGCACAACTATTGCGTCGCCTATATGGACGTCCTGCGGGCCGACTGCGACTACGCCGTCCGGCGTAACCAGGTTCGCAGAGTCCGGCATCATCTCCATCAGGGATTTTATGGATCCCCGCGAGCGGTTCACCGCATAATCTTGGAAAAGCTCCCCGATCTGGTAGAACAGAAGGACCGCCGTCCCCTCCATATGCTCCCCGATGGCGAATGCGCCCAAGGATGCGATCGCCATGAGGAGGTTCTCGTTGAACGGTTTCCGGTGCCAAATATCGGCCGCGGCCTCCAGAAGCACATCGTACCCTACGATCGCATACGCCGCGCCGAAGATCGCCAGTTCATATTCGAATCGGAGATCGGCGATTATGCCGACGGCAAAAAAGACCGCCGCCGCAATTATCCTTGCCACACGGTCCGCTCCGAACATGTCAGACCTTCTTCAGCTTCACTTTGGATTCAATCTTCTTTATCGCGGCCGCCGCGGATCTCTCTATGTCTCCGATATCCCGCTCGTCGGCATCTATGACCAGCCTTGCGGTGATGAACACCACCGACGCCGATCTTACTCCGTCTATCTTCCTGACGGCTTCTTCCATCTTGGCCGCGCAGCAGGCGCATCCAAGGTTCTCCAGCGTATATGCGTATCTCATCGAATCACTCCGTCAGATGCTCCATGGCCACTTTCAGTACGGTGTTGACGTGGCTGTCGTCCAATGAATAGTAGATGTTCTTGCCCTTTCTGCGAGACTTCACGAGTTTCATCTGTTTCAGCATCCTCAGCTGATGGGATGTGGCGGACACCGACATGCCGACGACCTCCGCTATCCCGCAGACGCATATCTCTCCGCCGTCCATGGACCAGAGTATCTTCAGCCTGGTGCTGTCGGACAGCACCTTGAACATGTCCGACAGATCGTATACCAAGTTCTCGTCGGGCATTCTTTCCTTGGCTTCGGCCACCGCTCGGGCATGGGTCTCGGATGTATTGCATTCGTTCGCCGTCATTTTTAATCACCGTCATCATTGAACAATTGAACAATAAATCAAATGTTCAAGTGTATATAAATAATTTTGCCGCGTCCGGCGACGGCGGATCCGATGACGTTCGCACCCCCGATCGTTTTGAATCGAAGGATTATTTAGGTATGCCTAATATACGTGGCGATATAATGATCGCGGTCGCCGCCGTCGGCGTGAATCCCGACGGGCGCACCGGAATCCGACGGTTGAGAAAAGGCGATGGGCGCCGTGCGGCGGATCGGCGTCGCAAAGATATAAAAGCGAACAGCAGGTACGAACCCTATGGGCGAAGGACTGGGCGCCGTCACAAAGATGCAGCCGCTGATAATAGTGGCGGCCGCCGGAGTCGGAGTGGCGCTCGGCCTGATGCAGTTCTTCAGGGACGGCCTCGGCGGACTGATGGAGCCTTTTCTTATGGCGCTCCTGTTCCTGATATTCCTGAAGGTCGACATCAGACAGATAGGCCGTTCGTTCAGGAATGTGAAGTTCACCTCCACGGAACTTGCCATTAATTTCATTTGGACCCCGTTCTTTG
>JAITQH010000077.1 GCA_031288985.1 Candidatus Methanoplasma sp.
GGGCGCGTTTTTGATGGTCGCGGCGGAGAAACTGTCAAAAGAATTGAAAAAGGACATGATCCGCACGATCTCCGACAACATCTACGGGATAGATATCGACGAGGAGAACGCAAGGAACTGCAAACTGCTTCTCTCGCTGTCGGTATTGGCCGAAGGCGGGGATCCGGACCGCTGCAGATTCAACATCGCGTGCGCAGACTCTTTGAAAGAAGATTGGGCGGATCTGTTCGGCGTCGGATCTTTTGACTGCGTCGTAGGAAATCCGCCGTACGTCAATCCGCACGATCTCGACCCCGCCGCCGCCGCGTTTATGCGGAAGAATTTCAAGACGGCGCAGAAGGGGACCGCCAACATATTCTATGCGTTCATAGAAAAGGGCCTGAAGCATCTGTCCGAGCAAGGCGAGTTGGGCATGATCGTGCCAAACAACTATCTGACGATAACGGCGGCCGAAGAACTGAGGAAACTGTTGGCCGACGGACGGCATATCAGAAAGATCGTGGACTTCGGCGACAACATGATATTCGACCGGGTCAGGGCGTACAGCTCTCTGCTGTTTCTGAACAGGAAGAACGGAGAACGCTTCCAATATGCGGCGATCGAGAGAACAAACAACGTCCCCCTTGCGCTGGCCGAATCGGAATTCGCAGAGCAGAAGATCGAAATGCTAGATCCGAAAGGTTGGAGATTGGTCGATCGCGGCACGCGGCTCAATCTGATGCGCATCGAAAAAGCAGGCGCGCCGATCAAAGACCGCATCCACGCGGGGCTGGCGACGCTGCGCGATGACATATATATCATTGATGGGCAGGATTCGGACGGCAATCACTGCAAGATGTTCAACGGCGTCAGATATATCATCGAATCCGAGATCCTGAGAGACGTATACAAGATATCAAACATCAGATCCGAGGCGCTTCTGCCGGACGCCAAACAGAAGATAATATTTCCCTACGCATCCGAGGCTCAACCCGACCTTGCGGGAAGGCCTGCAAGGAATGCGAACATCCTCATACCGGAAACGGAGCTGCGCGAAAGATATCCGCTTTGCTACCGGTATCTGTGCGCCCGCAGAGGGGAATTGGGGCAGAGGGACAAGGGAAAACCGAACAGAGAGGGCTGGTATGCGTACGGGCGCGGGCAAGGGATAGGGTACGCCGGGCGCAAACTCCTCTTTCCCACTTTCAGCATCGGCCCGAAATTCATGCTTGTGAGCGACGAAGACGCACTCTTCTCCAATGGATACGCAGTTGTGGAAAACGATTCGACGGATCTGGAGATCCTGCAGTCGATCCTGAATTCAAAGATAATGGACTACTACATGACCAATACGAGCTACTCGATCGAAGGCGGATACAAATGCTATCAGAAGAAGTACGTTCAGAATTTTTCGATCCCCGAACTCACCGACGCGGAGAAAACGATCATCCGCGGCGGCGATGAGCGTGCAAGGGACAGGTTCTTGGCCGAGAAGTACAACCTGATCCTTTGACCTTCGGGCCGAAACGGCGGTCCGGGATAATTCCGCGCCTGCGTTTCGGTCGGTCCGTTGGGTGCGCGGTCGGGATCGGCCGCATGAAGCACGCCTATCGGGCCCGGAAGAGCGGATAAGCAGGTCCTTTCCGCGTTTTCCCCCGCAAATACACTCGATCCGCCGTCCCGGAGAAGGTTCCGCCGGAAGGAACAGTGCATCGTCCGAGAGGAGGGCCGCGCCCGGCATCTCCGGCGTTATCCAGCGCCCTCTGAAAATCTTTAAATAGGAATCATTGCTACAGTGGTTTGCGCGATGAAACCCATCGTGTGATTCAGGCATAATGTGCCTGAATATTCATTCACCGGATCTTATCCGGATGATGTTTATTCCTGCTGTGGAAGAAGTAATTATATACTACCTCAACATCGGGAGTATCCACCCCGCTGAAAAGCGGAGAATGACAAATCATGCACCCGGAGAGAGGTCCTCTTCCGGGGAAGAGGCGTAGGGTTCCGAAAATGGAGGATGAGTTCGGACAAAACCCGATGACCGCCGTTCATACGCAACCTGGACGTGTGCTAGATCATACGCCAGCGGCGATGCTACGCCGCATGGGGAATGGTTCGGCTACAGCGCTGAAGAAGGTCGTGTCAAGCTGCGATAAGCGTCGGGTAGGCGCAAGAAACCTATGATCCGACGATAACCGAATGGGACTTCCTATTCTTCGGAATGATCAGTAATGATCGGGAACGCGGGGGATTGAAGCATCTTAGTACCCGCAGGAAAAGAAATCAACCGAGATACCGTTAGTAAAGGCGATCGAAAGCGGTACAGGGCAAACTGAATCCCTTTTGGAAACATCAGGGAGATGTGGTGTTATAGGCTCATTTACTCCTAAGTCGAGAGATTCAAAGTTGACTGGAAAGTCACGCCATAGAGGGTGATAGCCCCTTAGAAGAAGGTCGATATGGAGATTTTTGATGTCCTCGAGTAACGTGCATTGGATATTGCGCGTGAATTTGGGAGGCATTCACTTCCAACCCTAAATACGTCTGTAGTCCGATAGTGTAGTAGTAGCGTGAGCGAAAACTGAAAAGTACCCTTAACGGGAGGTTAAAAGACCTGAAACCATGCGGTCAAAGATTTACATAGCATGAAAGGGAAGAAGCCATTTATGGCTGACCAGTGTTATGTTGTTCGTTTAGAAAAACGATCCAGGGAGTTCTGGTCATTGGCGAGGTTAACCATTCAATTGGGAAGCCGAAGGGAAACCGATTGTCCGCAGTTTTTACGAGGGACAAGGTGTGCTCGCCTGGAGTCAATGGCGCGGAGACCCGAAGCCGGTCGATCTATGCCTGAGCAGGATGAAGCCTCTCGAAGGGGAGGTGGAGGTCCGAACCAGTACTGATGTGCAAATCGTTTGGATGACTTGGGTATAGGGGTGAAAGGCCAATCTAGGCCGGATATAGCTGGTTCCCACTGAGACTAGTCGCAGCTAGACCTCGATCGAGGCAGAACGTGAGGTAGAGCACCGATTGGGTACTTAGGGAAAGAAATTTCTCGGTATCCTGTCAAACTCCGAACTTGCGTTCACCGTAGACGTCGGGTGCAAGGCCATCCGGGGTAAGCTTGATGGCCGCGAGGGAAACAACCCAGACTATAGTTAAGGTCCCTAAATTTCGGTCAAGTGTAATAGGGAAATGGCGTCGGCAGTCCAAGACAACCGGGAGGTGGGCTTAGAAGCAGCCATCCTTCAAAGATAGCGTAACAGCTCACCGGTCGAGATTGTGGGCCCAGAAAATGGACGGGGCTAAACCGAGTACCGATACTATAGAATGCAGCAATGCAATTTGGTAAGTGGGCGCGGTGCATGGGCAGAAGTAGGGCCGTGAGGTCCTATGGACCGTGTACCGACGAGAATCCTGGAGAGAGTAGCAGCAAAGTACGGTGAGAATCCGTACCGCCGCAGGGGCAAGGGTTCCTTGGCAATGTTCGTCAGCCAAGGGTTAGTCGATCCTAAGGTAGCTCTTAATCGAAGCTATCGAATGGGAAACAGGTTAATATTCCTGTACTAGAATTTCCTTTGTCCACATTTATGGATCGGGATAGCTACAGTACATTTGTCTGTGTATCTAAGTGTGTAAGGCCATGAAGAACCGTAATGGTGAGAAGTGGCTGAAAGCATGATGGGGCGAGAGTAATCTTGCTTGTGGTAATTCCTGGTCTCCGTGAAAAGGATGTGGTTACAGAAATTCTATTCGTACCAAGAACCGACACAGGTGTCCCTAGGTGAGTAGCCTAAGGCGTGTTAGCATAATCAAGGCGAGGGAACTCGGCAAATTAGCCCTGTAACTTCGGGATAAAGGGTGCCAGTAGTGAGAGCTACTGGTCGCAGTGACAAGAGAACACCGACTGTTTAATAAAAACATAGGTCTCTGCTAGTTCGAAAGGATGTGTATAGAGGCCGAAGCCTGCCCAGTGTTGGCATCTGAAATTCTGTTTCAACGGAACGAAGGACCGATAAACGGCGGGGGTAACTATGACCCTCTTAAGGTAGCGTAATACCTTGTCGCTTAATTGGCGACTTGCATGAAGGCTCAACGAGTGTTCTACTGTCCCCGCCTTGACGCTAGTGAAATCAATCAGTCTGGTGCACAATCCAGACCCCTCCATCTGAAAGCGAAGACCCCATGGAGTTTCACTGCAACCTGTTGTTGTTGTAAGAATTGGTATGTGTAGGGTAGGCGGGAGACGTTACCCAGGAAGGTGCGCTAGCATCTCTCCGAGTCAACGATGAAACACCGCCCTTACTAGTTTTTACGACTCACCTCTTCGGAGGAACAGCTATAGGCAGGCAGTTCGGGTGGGGCGCCACGCCCTCAAAAAGATAACAAGGGCGCCCAATGGTTAGCTCAGGTAGGTCAGAAATCTACCGAAGAATGTAAGGGTATAAGCTAGCTTGACTCGGATCCAGACAATAGGGATCGGAGATAGGAAACTACGGCCTAGCGAACCAATCAACCTCCTGAATGGGGGTGATTGATGTCAGAAAAATTACCCTGGGGATAATTGAGTTGTCTCGAGCAAGAGTTCATATCGACCTCGAGGCTTGCTACTTCGCTGTCGGCTCTCCCTATCCTGGTGGTGCAGCAGCTGCCAAGGGTGGGGTTGTTCGCCCATTAAAAGGGATCGTGAGCTGGGTTTAAAACGTCGCGAGACAGTTTTGTTGCTTTTTGATGGAGGTGTAAGTGCCTGACGAGAAGGATCTTTTAGTACGAGAGGAACAGGGATTCGTCGCCTCTAGTTTATCAGTTGTCTGACAAGGCATGCTGAGTAGCCACGCGATAGCGGATAAGAGCTGAAAGCATCTAAGCTCGAAGCCGTCTTGAAAAAGAGGCACTAGGACGCTCATAAATGATGAGTTTGATAGAAGCCGGATGTAAGTACCGAGGTTCGCCGAGGTATTCAGTCCTGGCTAACTAAAGTCCGTTACGTCGCTGGATATGGTCTAGCAGTCAATCAGGTTGCGCATGAAAAATTCTCATCCTCCCGGCAGCACCCGCTGTCGTTAATTGTCATTTTTTATTATATTTCAGTTGCATGATCGTTCGTCAATTTATCTCATCCTCCCGGCAGCACCCGCTGTCGTCAATCGTCATTTTTATTTCAGTTGCATGATCATCAGTCAATTTATCTCATCCTCCACGGAAGTTTCTCGTGCGGGATGCGTCCGTAAGTCGATATTGCCGCCTCCGAGTTCACCGCTTAAGGGTTTGAACAGGTTCCTCAGAATGGGGCCGTTGAAAGTTGAAAGCGGCCCGACGGGACCTCCGCAAAACGATTTTCATACGATCGTCCGGAGGGCCGTCTCGGACGGGAAACATTTTTCAAAGACGTGCTTTACATATATCTATATACCACAACTTGCTGCTTTTTTCTGATGGCAGTATGCATGATCCCTCCCTCATATGTGTTCGGTTCGAATGTATTTGTGATACTGGGAAACAAGACCGCCGCCATCGACGCGGGCTCCGAGGGAAATTCTTCGTACACCGTAAGCAGGATCCGAGACGCGCTGGGCGGAAGGCCGCTTGACATGCTCATCCTCACTCATGCCCATTACGATCACATAGGCGGGGTTCCGGCGGTCGTCAGCGAATTCGGATGCACGGTCTATGCGGGAAAAGACGCCCGCGCCATTGCGGACGCCGATTCGTCGATCACTCTGTGCGGGGACTTTGACGGGACTCCGGTCCAGATCGAGGTCGAGGAGCTGGCGGACGGGGACGTCATCGACCTGGGCGGATGCAGACTGCGCGTGATAGACGCGCCCGGGCATACAGCCGGAGGGATCTGCCTTTATGACGAGACATCTCTGGATATGTTCTCGGGCGACACGGTGTTCGAAAAAGGGGTCGGAAGAACGGATCTGCCGACCGGATCCCATGCAGACATGGTGAGATCTCTGAGGGGACTCGCCAACTTACAAATAAACAGATTGTATCCGGGTCACGGCGATTGCTGCGACGACGGCAATGCATCGGTTAGATATGCCATGCGCATAATGGGGATGGAAAAATGAGAGTATTGAAGTGTGAGTTCGGAAGCCTCGGATTCGACGAGGCGGTAAAGTGCGCGGCCGAATAGATAGCCGCAGGCAAGGTAATCGTGTACCCCACCGACACGGTGTACGGCGTGGGCGCCGATATTTTTGACGAAGTGGCCGTTAAGAGCATATTCATCAAAAAGAACCGGCCGTTCGACATGCCGCTGTCCGTGGCCGTTGCCGACGTGAAGATGATGGAGTCCATTGCGGAGATCAACGATGTTGCCAAGATACTCATCAAAGAGTTCCTTCCCGGGCCGTTGACGCTTGTGGTCAACAAGAAGGACTGCGTCCCCGACATGGTGTCCGCAGGAGCCGGGACCATAGGCATAAGGATACCCGACAATCCGATCTCCGTAGGCATAACGAAGTTGGCCGGGCCGATAATATCGACGTCCGCCAACATCCACTCGCATCCCGATTCCACGACGATCGATGCGGCGATCAAAGATTTCGGAGACCTCATAGATTTCTACATAGATGCGGGCCCCTCAAAGATCAAGGAGCATTCAACCATAGTCCAAGTAGAGGACGACGGGGTCAAGTTCATACGTCATGGGGCCATACCCGTGCATCACATAGAGGCCGCATTAAATGCTTGACTCCGAAGAATTGGCAAAACTGAGAAAGGCCGGGACGGTATCGGCCGCCGCAAGGGACAAAGGAATGGCGATGGTGAAGGCGGGAGCCAAGCTGTACGACGTGGCCCAAGAGGTAGAAGGATACATCCGCAGCCGCGGATGCGGCCTCGCATTCCCCTGCAATCTCGGGATAAACGAGGTCGCGGCCCATTACACGCCGTCCGTCAACGACAAGAAGGTCTTTGAGGTGGGCGACGTCGTCAAGGTCGACTGCGGGGCGGAGCTGGACGGATACGTCGGAGACACCGCGGGCACCGTGGAGGTCGGGACCAGGACGTACAAGGATCTTGTCGCCGCGTCGAAGACAGCCAGAGACACGGTGGCCGAGTTCGTGTGCGCCGGCGTCCAGATATGCGAGATCGGAAGGACGGTGGACATGTGCATAAGGCAGGCGGGATTCGATCCCATACGCAACCTCTGCGGCCATCAGATAAAACCCTATAACCTTCACGCAGGCCTCTCCATACCCAACTACGACGACGGCGACGCGTCCAAAGTGGAGTCGGGAATGGTCATTGCGATAGAGCCCTTTGCCACGAACGGCGTCGGAAGAGTGGACAACGGCCCTCTCGGGAACATCGTCAGGATCGTAAGGGAGCGGCCGCTGGCAGACGCCAAGGCGCTGGAGTTCCTGAACTATGCCAAAGAAGAATTCCACACGTTCCCGTTCTGCGCCAGGAGCTGTGATTTCAAGGATGCGGAGAAGCATGTGAAGACGCTGATCCGGCACGGAGTCCTGTCCGCATACGCCCAGATGGTCGAATCGTCGGGAGGGATGGTGTCCCAACACGAGCACACGTTCTACATCACAGAAGGGAAGGCAGAGGTAACCACGCTGTCATAAAGGTTTATCTATTATCTCAAAGTATGGGAATCACAGTGCCGGCATTGCCAAGCCTGGTCAAAGGCGATGGACTCAAGATCCATTCCCGTAGGGGTTCACCGGTTCGAATCCGGTTGCCGGCACCATTTTCACCGCGCTGCATCATGCTCCGATGAACATGCGCGCGGCCGCAGGCCGATCCCATTGTCCGCAAAGCGCATGGCGCAATGTTAAGGTTATATTCGGCGAGGCCATATTACGACCTGCAGGGGATTCCGGGGATTGAAATGAAGAAGAGACTTACGTCGGACGCAGGCTATCTTGAGATAGAAATAACCAAAGAATACGTCTCGGTCGCCACAGGGATGCTCGGCGGCGGCGAGAGCAACATTGATTACACCCCCGGCATATGGCGTGCGCCGCTTGACCTGCACAACAATAACTCTGAGGACTCGATCAAATATTACCCGGTCGAGGCCGCGGCGGCCATGGATGAAACGGTCGCATCGATGATGCGGGAAGGCTACAAACTTACGATCATACCCGACCTGACCGACGATGAAGAGAAGAACATTGAAGAGTTGAAGAGCAAGATCGTCTGGAATCACAGCGAAATGGTCGCCGGATTCGTGAAAGAACTCCTGAGAACGGATATCGACGGATACGCCCGGGACTTCGTCCTTGCGGTGGGGATCAAACTCGGCGAGGATCTGGACGACGAAGAGCTCAAAGAACTGAAGGAAGACCTCATATTCGAAAGGGATCCGGAAAGCATCAACTCCGTGGATCTCGCATTCAGACTGGCGGCGGTCTCCGCCGCCGACGCCTTCGACGACGAAGCGATCGCATTCGCCCGCAGAGCCTTGGAATTGGGTTCGTCCACGGCTTCGTTCTTCGACGACGAAAGCTTCGAGCCCCTGTACGACGATGAAGAATTTGAAAGAGCGATTCGCGTGGAAAGGCCGAGCGACCACGTATACTACCATATGGAACATGTTGGATTCAAGCGGATATCTCCGTCGGCGGAAGCAGGGTGTCCAAATTTCATGCTGGGAAGACATATCGAACAGACGGAGCTTCCCGATGAGCTTGTGTTCGAGATCGACACGAGGGGTGAAGGACCGGGGCACTTCATACAAGGAAAAGATGTTCTCGCGGTGGATCTGAAAGTAATGAAGCTGCTGTCGGAGGCGGGGCTTGACGACCTCGAATCATTCTTCCCCGCGACACTTTGGGAAGGGGACAGCAAATGGGAAGACTACTGCATCCTGAACACGCTCAGGCTCAGGAACGTGCTGGACAACGAACTCAGCGAACGCCATGACAGCTTCACAAAATGGGATTACAAGACCATGGTGCTCCACGGCAAGAAACTGAGATCCAAAGACATCCTGTTCCGCCCTGTGGACAATCCATCCGCCCTGATATGCAGGGACGACGTCTATGAACTGTTCCTCAACAACCCGATCCCCGGAAAATGGGGGATACAATTCACGGAGCTCGAAGTGTCCTGCCGCGCCTCAAAAGGCATCCTCACGTTAACATCCGTTGAGGATGCCGCGAAGAAGGTGGACGAACTTCTTCAGAATGAGAGGATCGATGAGGCCGCAGGATACGCCAACGCACTCATGGAGAACCATTCTGAGGATGCCAGATCGTGGATCGCGGGCGGAAGGGTGTGCGAAGAATACGCCGGATCCATCCTGTATTCGAACGATGCAGCATCCAGATTCCAAGACATACTCGACTTCTGTCTGGAATCAATATCATATTACGAACGCGCGGTCGAGATTGATCCGTCGTACGGACGGGCTTGGCGCGGGATCGGCAGGGTAAGTCTGCTTCGGGCGCCCCATTCTGCAGATCCGGACGGCGAGAAGCGCCCTGTCTGCGAGGAAAAGGGATTGCCGTCGTTCTTCAAAGCGGCGGAACATGAGAAGACGGACATCAATTACAGGCTGCTGTACCAACAGCTGGAGAAAGCCGGCGATTCATACTCCGGCAGCATTGCCGAAGTTGTCGACGAATGGGTCGAGAACGTTCCGGACTCCTTCATGGCGTACGGAATACGCGCGGACATCTTCGCAGAGAACGGAGACAAAGACAAGGCCCTTGAATATTATGAAAGATCCCTGTCCCTGCGGAGCACCGCCAAGGTGCTCTACGCCCTGGCGGGGATCCACTTCGAAAGGAACGATCTGGAAAAAGCGAAAGAGTATATCGAGAGCATAGGCGACAGGGACTGCGGATATGGGTTCTTCAGCTTGGACGGCTATCATATGCGCCCTTTCAAAAAGGATATACGCGACGCATACAGACTGGCGAACAATCCCGAAGGGAAGCCGGACTATCTGTTGAGCCTCGGAGAGAGGGAGGGCGACCTTTGGTATACTGCGGAGCATCCGTACGAAGGCGTCGTCGACCTCATAACCGTGAACGCGCGGCAGGTCAGAGAGGCCATCGATTCCTTGGACAACGAAAAGATAACAGCGTCGTTCAATAAGCAATTGAAAGACATCCTGGCCAAGATCGACGATCCTGCGCAGTATGAGGCGCTGGTCATCCACAACGCAAAAAAGGGATATGCCGTCAAAGAGGTTGACTTCGACGAAGCGGAAGGCGGAAACGATCTTGGGGATCCGGACCGCTACATCCCGATGCACGCGGATCTCGACGATCTTCCGAAGTTCGACTGCGGAGCCATAATGGATATCTGGGAAAAAAGACTCCTCAGCAGGATGAGGGAGAGCCGCATCCCGATGGTGAACGATAACTGGGTGGAATATTGCGACCTTATGCAGGCGTTCGAGCACATATTCCAACAGAAGACGTTCATACTCGCCGCAACGGCATACGACATGATAGACGGCCCGAAGCCGGACCGTCTGTTCCTGGGCATAACCGATCGTTCGCCGAGGATGATCTTCCCGACCGGGGACGGATACGACGACGTGGCTTACCGTCGGCGCGCCGATGAGGATGAGCATGAGGATGATGAGGACGACGACAATTATGTGGACTGATCTGTGAAATCGTCTTTCGGAACGGCCCCGCACAGCATCGGCCCCGCGCCGGGGTCGGAATGAAGAAGAGGCTTGCGTCGGATGCCAACGCACCTCTTGGCCGATCGGATCGATTCGGAAAACGATCCGGATGCCGCATGAAATATGTATGTGCTCTCCGATACGCAACCATGCCGGTGACGGACGAAGGCATCAAAGCGATCTGCGGCATTGACTCCGCATGGAATATCGTGTCCGTGGACGTGGATCACGTCAACGAAACGTTCAGGATATCCGTTGACTCGGATCGCAGGCGGTTCCCATGCCCCGGATGCGGGAATGAATGCCCTGTGCACGATTTCTGCGAGGGCGAATGGAGAGGTTTGGACATCGGGGCGTACAAGACCATACTCCAAGCCAAGCTTCCCCGGACGGATTGCCCGGAATGCGGCGTGAATCGGTTGGTTCCCGACTGGGCGATCGAGTACTCCCGCCGCACGTGGAAAGTGAGGAAATACAAAAACAAACGGAATGAAATCACGCAATCTTTATAACATGGGACGCGATGCCAGCCTTTAACGTGAACTCAGGACCCGTAGTCATACGAAAACTGAGAGCGCATCCGCAAGGACGCAGCGCTTGAGCAATCCCGCGTGGAACATTCACGGAGGAATCATTATGGCCAAACCAAAGAAAGAGGCACAGGCCGAAGACGAGAGCTTCAACTTTATCGTCCGTATCGCCAGCAGCGATATTGACGGACAGAAGAGGACCGTCGTCGGTCTCCAGAGCATAAAGGGCGTCGGAAAGAGAGTCGCCCAGATCATCGCAAAGAGAGCCAGTGTGGATCCCACGGCAAGAATGGGTACCCTCACCGACGAGAAAGTGAAGGAGATCGAGGCGCTTGTTCTTACATTCGTCGAGTACGCCCCCCACTGGACCGTCAACAGGCAGATGGACTACGAGACGGGCGCGGACATGCACCTTCTCAGCAACGACCTGGACATCATCCAGAAAGATGACGTCAACAGGATGAAGATGATCCGCTGCTACCGCGGCATAAGGCACGAGACCAGACACAAGGTAAGAGGCCAGAGGACCAGATCCAACGGCAGAAAGGGACTCACCATTGGGGTCCAGAGGAAATCATCCTGAGGTGGTATGAATGGGAGACCCTAAATTTTCACGCAGATCGTACGACACTCCGTCGCACCCTTGGCAGGCCGAGAGGATAAAGGCCGAGGTGGAGGTCGTTCGCGAATTCGGACTTAAGAACAAGACCGAGGTCTGGAAAGCACAGACCATCCTGAGAAACTTCAGGAAACAGTCCAGAGACCTTCAGGCGCGCCTGAGGACGGGCGACGACCAGGCCAAGAAAGAAAGCGACGCCCTTCTGACGAAGTGCGCCCGCATGGGGCTTCTGCCCGTCGTCGGCGCAACGCTCAACGACGTTCTCGGACTCAAAGAGGGCAACATCCTGTCGAGGCGCCTTCAGACCGTTGTGTTCAACAAAGGATTGTCATCCACGGTCAAACAGGCCAGGCAGCTCATCATCCACGGACACATATACGTCAACGGCCACAAAGTGACCGTTCCCGGATACATCGTCAGCAGGGAAGAGGAGCCGTCCGTAGAATACAACATTGCGTCTCCGTTCACCGACGAGATGCACCCGATGAGGGCATCCACGGAGCAGGTCGCCGCGATGGCGGCGGCGAAAGCCGAGGAGTTCGCAAGGAGCCAGGCGGCGATTGCCAAGGCAGACGCCGAAGAGGCAGGAATAACAGTGGAGGACGGTGAGATCTGATGACATCCAAATGGGGAATAGCCAACATATACGCAAGCTACAACAATGTCATGATCACGCTTACGGACATCACCGGCGCCGAGACGATTGCCAAGGTGACCGGAGGAATGGTCGTGAAACAGGCTAAGGACGAATCATCGCCTTACGCCGCGCAGAAAGCTGCGGAAAAGATCGCCGAGACCGCCCGCGAGAAAGACATCATCGGCATACATGTGAAAGTGCGCGCCCCCGGAGGCAACAGATCGACGTCTCCCGGACCCGGAGCACAGGCGGCCATACGCGCCTTGGCCAGAGCCGGACTCAAGATCGGACGCATAGAGGATGTCACACCCATACCCCACGACGGGACCAAAAAGAAAGGCGGACGCAGAGGACGCAGGGTTTGAGGAGGTCTTCCTATGGAGATCGAAAAAATCGAAATGGAGGAGAGGAGGGGGAAGTTCATTCTCAAGAACTCCTCGCCTGCCATGGCGAATGCGCTCAGAAGGACGATGCTCTCGGACATCCCGAAGATGGCCATTGACAAGGTCGAGTTCCACTTGGGGCCGATCATGTCGGGCGACAGGGAGTACGAGAGCGTGACTCCCCTGTTCGACGAGATCGTCGCGCACAGGCTCGGCATGGTGCCTGTTCCGACGGATCACGAGCTGTTCACCTTCAAGGATCAATGCTCGTGCGGCGGAGAAGGCTGCCCGAGCTGCACCCTGATGTACAGTCTGAACAAGATCGGGCCGTGCACGATCCTGTCGGGCGACATGATCCCTCTCGGAAACCCCGACCTGGGCGTGAAGGACGAATTCATCCCCGTGGTGGAGATCACCGACGGCCAGGCCGTGCTGATCTACGCAACCGCAGTCATGGGCACGGCCAAGGAGCATGTCAAATGGCAGGCGACGTTCGGCGTCGGGTACAAGTACCTCCCGGTCATAACCGTGGATTCCGCAAAGGCATCCACCCCGGAGGCGCTGGAATGCGTCAAACTGTGCCCCAAAGGCGTGTTCGAGGAGAAGAGCGGAAAACTGAAGGTGAAGGACGGGATGAAGTGCGTGTTCTGCGGAACATG
>JAITQH010000079.1 GCA_031288985.1 Candidatus Methanoplasma sp.
GATGACCTCAAGGCTCGAAGAGGACATGCTTAGGATAAGCGAGGGCGAGAGAACGTTGGAAGATGTGGTGCAGGCGTCTCAGAAGATGCTGCATGACGTCGCGTCCAAGATAATGTCCGAGAGGGATCAGATAGGCGATGAGATCAAGAGCGCGCTCATGACGCAGCAGCACATAGGCATATGTCCCGACTGCGGCAACAACATGACGATCCGGAAGTCCAAGAACGGAAACTTCATCGGATGCGACGGATATCCGGAATGCAGGCGTGCGTACCCCATACCTAGAGGGGCGCTCGTACAGCCTTCGGATGCCATCTGCGGGGAATGCGGCCTGCCGCAGCTGAAGATCGTGCGCAAGGGCATGCCCCCGTCGGTCCAATGCATCGATCCCAAGTGCAAGAGCAACACCGACAGGACGCATCTGGGCATATGCCCCACCTGCGGCAAAGGGACGATACGCATGATGTTCTCCAAAGCGGGCAAGCGGTTCGCAGGATGTTCGGAATGGCCCGCGTGCACGCAGACGTACCCTCTCAGGCCGAGAGGGACGCTCACGCCCACAGGCGAGAAGTGCGAAGTCTGCGGAGCTCCCGCCGTTCTGTTCAACGGCGCGCCGGAATGCATAAATCCCGACTGCGGCACGAAAAAGAAACGTGTGAAGACCACCGACGCCGCGTCAAAGACGACGGCGAAGAAAACGGGCAGGACGTCTGCCGCAAAGAAAACAGGCAAGGCTCCGGCCGTGAAGAGACGCGCGCCGAAGAAGGCCGCCGCGGAAGAAGCAGACACAGAGTGATCCGAACTCCGATCAATTGCCGGATCGTCCCGCGATCCTGCATAAGAAAGATGTTTTCAGTAATACTGCGAGGGATTTGTTCAGAGAAAGCGGTCAAAAACCCGTTTCTTCTTCGTTCCGGCATTCGTAATGCTTATCCAGACAGTCAATGTCGCGCGAGATCCGCGCGTTCCTGCAGACCGGACATTCGATGTTCTTCCTGAGGCTGAGCTTCATGTTCATCTCTTTCGCATCGAGATCCACTATGCGTCCGCATACGCAATATATCTTCGTCAGACTGCGCATGTTCACGGCATCCAGAGTACACGTGCGTGTGCCCGCCGGAGCGAAAAGGCGTCCCTGTTCATCGATAGTTTTCAAGTCGGTCCCTACTCCCGTTGGTGGTTGTATTCGTCACAGATCCCCATCTAATGAGCGACGCACAAGCGTTGAACCTTCTAACCGGCGGCGGGGATATAAGCTTTCTGTATGCGTCGAAAAATTGAGTTTATAAACCCCGGAAAAAGCACATCTCCGTTGGATGCCATTTACAATAGATTTAAATATTAGAATTAAGAGGTTTTTGGCGTTCCGGCGGGAGGTCACAGTCTTCCGATGCGGTCCAACTGCTCAAGGACGCTTTTGCGGATCTCCGACGCGGTCCTCATGGGGCCGACCCTCTTGCCGTCGCGCAGGATCTCGGTCTCGATCATCTCCATGTCGTTCCCGCAGGCGCACGACACGGCGTCGTCGGGGGACAGCGACACACCCATCCTGAAGCAGCATGGGCAGCGGTACGCATACTTGCGCCCTCCGAACTTGCCCCTTTTGGACACCGGGCCTCCGTCCTTCTCCGTTATGTCCATGGAGAGGTCGAGAGTCGGGGCGTTGCTTATGGACGTCCCGACGCCGAAGCCGGAGACGCTCGTGTGGACGATCTTGGATATGGAGTCCTCGTCAAGGCCTCCGGAGACGATGATCTCCACGTCTCCGAACCCGTTCATGTCCAGCTCCCAGCGGACCTCGTCTATGAGTTCTTTGAAGTTCCCCCTCCTGGAGCCGGGTGTGTCGAGCCTCACGCCTTTGAGGCCCTTCACGGTCCTGCAGGCCTCCAGCGCGGCGGCGCGCTCGTCGGAGAACGTGTCGATAAGCATGATGCGGGGCACGCTAGGCTCGATGACGGCGTCGAACGCCCTGAACGCAGCCTCATTGCTCCCCATAAGCAGCATCAGCGCGTGGGGGACGGTCCCCACGGGTTCGCCGCCGATGATGTCCGCTCCGATCTTGGAGGACACGGCGTCGCATCCGCCGATGTAGCATGAGCGGTCCAGCACCCCGGATATGGCGGGGTGCATCCTCCTGTTGCCGAACGCCAGCACCGTCTTTCCTTTGGCGGCGGACTTGACCCTTGCGGCCGCGGTCGCAATGCCCGAGGGCTGGCAAAGCATCCCCAGTATCGCCGTCTCCATCACGCCGAAGTCTGCATAGGATCCGAAGACGTTCATCAGCGGGACCCTCACGCTCTCTTCGGTCCTCGGCCTGAATATCGTCCCTTCGGGGATGGCGTGGATGGTTATCGGAAGCCCTTCCGTCAGACGGATGACCTCTTCAAGCCCGCAGAAGACCGCCCAATTCCATCCTTTTGGGAGCGAGCTGCCGGTGAACTCGGCGCACACCTTCACGGACGACAGGCCGCTGGCGTCCAATATGCGTTTGGTCCTTTCGAAGTAGATGTCCATGGTGTCGCCGCCGCGCACCGCCTTCTCGTCGGCTATGAACAGTCTGTCCATGCGGTCACATCCCGAACGCCCGCTTTCCGGGGAATACGGCCTTCAGGCCGAGATCCTCTTCTATCCGGAGCAGACGGTTGTACTTGGCCGTCCTTTCTCCGCGGGCGGGGGCGCCGGTCTTGATCTGCCCCGTCCCCCATCCGACGGAAAGGTCGGCTATGGCGACGTCCTCGGTCTCGCCCGAGCGGTGGGAGACGACCACGTTGTATCCGTTGTCGAAGCTCATGCGCGCCGCATCCCCGGATTCGCTGACGGTGCCTATCTGATTGACCTTCAGCAGGAGGGCGTTGGCCGCACCCATCTCTATGCCCTTGCAGAGGCGCTTGGTGTTCGTCACGAATATGTCGTCTCCGACTATCTGCACCCTCTTCCCTATGGATCTGGTCAGCTCCGCCGTAGTGTCGAAGTCGTCCTCGAAGAACGGATCCTCTATGCTGATGAGGGGGAACCTGTCCGCAAGATCCGCGTAATGATCCGCCAACTCCCCTGCGGAGAGCTTCAGGCCGTCGACGCTGTAGACGCCGTTGTCGTAGAATTCCGACGATGCCGCGTCGATCGCAAGGAACACATCCTTTCCGGGAGAGTATCCCGCGTGCTCCGCAGCCAGGGATATGGTCTCCAAAGCTTCGCTCACCGTGTTCACCGGAGGTGCGAACCCTCCTTCATCTCCTATGTTGACGGCCGACGGGCCGTACCTCTTTTTCAGGAGGGACTTAAGCTCCATGTATATCTCCGACGATGCCCGGAGGCATTCGGAGAAGCTCTCGGCCCCGGCGGGGATCAGCATGCATTCCTGTATCTTCAGGTTCCCGCCCGCGTGCTTTCCTCCGTTGATCACGTTGAACATGGGCACTGGGAGAGTGGCGTGGTCGGATCCTACGTGCTCGTAGACCTGCACCCCGGAGGCGAACGCTCCCGCCTTCGCAACGGCCAGGGACACGGCCGTGGTGGCGTTCCCGCCGAGCCGGGTCTTGTTCTCGGTCCCGTCAAGGTCGATCAGCGCATAATCCACCGATCTCTGATCGGTCGGATCCATTCCGACGAGCGTTTTTGCGACCTCGCCGCGAATGTTCCCCACGGCCTTAAGGACTCCCTTTCCGCCGTACCGGCTTCCGCCGTCGCGCATCTCGTGGGCCTCCCAAGACCCGGTGGACGCACCCGAAGGGGCTATCGCCGTTATCCGCTGTCCTCCGACCGTGATCTCCGCCTCGACAGTGGGGTTTCCCCTGGAGTCCAAGACCTCTCTTGCCCATATCTTTTCTATCTTCATACGATCCCGCCGATTTCATTCTTCTTTCGGTTCATAGTAATCTGTCATGTGGTTGAGCAGTATCTCTCTGTCCTTGCCCGTAAAATTCTTTGGATTGGCGGATGCCAGCACGGATATCTTCTTGCCGTAGCTCGAAGTGAGTATCCTGTGCATCATCATCAGCACCGAATTCATGCCGTTGCGTTCGATGAGCGGATCGAGGCCGTCGAACACCACCGCAGGGTGCTCCGCGCGCTCGACGAACGTCCTGACGCGGTCGATGGCCGTGCCCAATTTGTAAACGTCCTGATAACTGCTCAGCCGTTTGAACGACAGGCGGAGGACATCGACGTTGCTGTTGCCCACCCTCTCCTTCACGGCCTTCTCTCTGGAAACGGATATTACAAGCGCTTCGCAGCCGTCGCCGCACAGGGACTCGGCCGCGGTGTAGACGGTGCGGGGGGCGTCCTCGAAGAACATGTATGATTTTCCGAACTCCACTCTGCCGTCTCCGGGAGAACGTTTCGGTTCCTGTTTCTTCGCCTTTCTGTCGTCGTGCTCTCCCCGGACCGTCTCGGATATCTTGTTCAGCACGTCGGAAGACCTGAACGGCTTCTGGATGTAGCCCCGAATGAGCGCGTTGTCTCTGGGCACCTGCTCGTTCCAGCTTCTCAAAAGAATTATGCTGAGTCCTCTGAGGTCCTCGTCGCGCATGTCGTCGATCATCCGGAGGCCGGCTCCGCCGTCCGCGTCCATGTCGAGAAGCGCAATGTCGCATCCGGCGCGGATCTTCCTGACGGCCTCGTCCGACGAAACGGCCGAATCCACCTCATACCCTGCATCGGTGAGAACCTCCGCCAAGACGTTTCGGATGGCCAGATTATCATCTATTATCAGGACTTTCATTCCAATTGCTCCGGACGGGGTGCTGTCGTCTTAACCGCTGTCGAACTATTTAACGAATGACGGGCGCCACAATGCCGCGCGAGGCGTGCGCCCCGCCGCGGCGAATGCAGGAACGGCTCACTGCTTCCTGCTCTCTTTCGCTTTCGGCCTGAGGTTGCTGTATCCGCACTTGCGGCATCTGCTGGCCTTCTTGGGGTTCGTAGCAGAGCAGCTCATGCAAACGGACTTCTCAAGGAGTCTCGCCTCAGCCTCTTTAAAACGTGCCATCTTTTATTCCTCTGGGCAGGCAATTATGGAGGTATTATTTATACCCAACGTCATGGTTCGATACGATTCGGGAATATCCGTTCCGCCTGCGCCGATCCTCGGGGGAACACGCCTTTCCCGGCATTCGGAGGGCGGGGGCGGATCCCGCCGAAACGGCCGTGCGTCCGCCCGTCCGGCGCATTCAGCGGAATGCGGCGCCTGCGCCGAACATCCCGGCCTCCGAGGATATGATTTTAACCCGCGAGGCAATCCCGTTCCCATGGCCATGATCGACATAGAATACAGATACTCCGCCGAACCGGAGGATCCCGAGAACATAAGGAGGGGTTCGATCGAAGAGATGTCCGAATACCTGAAGAAGCTGGTGCGCGAGATGCAGCTCGCGGACATATCATCGAAGTTCACCGCCGTCGAGCATGCCGGCCCCAACATGGTCTGCATAAACGGCAGGAGCATCCCCGAGATACTGGAAGGCCTGGACATAAAGATGCTCGAGGTCGAGGACAGCTGCGACCACGGGAAAGCCGGTCTGATACGGTTCGACCGTCCGACCCTCGACTGGAAGAAGGACGCGATAGAGGACATCCCCGACGTTCTGGTCAAGAACGCCGTCTCCAAAACGTATGCGGACATAATAAAGAGCAGAATGGTTTAAATCGGCCCTTCCGATGGCATGGCAATGTTCGAGATAATCAGAAGGGACGGATTGGCAAGAATAGGGAAACTGGAGACCCGCTCCGGATCTGTGGAGACGCCCGCCCTTCTTCCTGTCGTGAATCCGAAAATATGCACCGTGACCCCCAGGGAGCTTTACGACGAATTCGGCTTCGGCGCGTTGATCACAAATTCATACATAATCAAGAATTCGCCGGAACTCAGGGAGAAGGCGCAGAGCGTCGGACTCCACGAGATGCTGGACTTCCCCGGCATAATCATGACCGACTCCGGGACCTTCCAGAGCCATATGTACGGCGAAGTGGAGGTCGCCAACGAAGAGATGGTGGAGTTCCAGAAGAGCATCGGCTCCGACATAGGCACTGTTCTTGACATCTTCACCGAACCGTTCTGGTCGAAGGAGAGGACCGCAGAGTCCATAGAGGTGACGCTGGAGAGGACGCAGAGGGCCTGCGAGATCAAAGGGGACATGATGATCAACGGCGTAGGCCAGGGATCGGTTTTCCCCGATCTCCGCGAGGACTGCGCAAGAAAGATGGCATCCATGGACATAGACGTCCATCCGATCGGAGGCATCGTTCCGCTCATGGAGCAATACAGATACAGAGATCTGGTGGATGTCGTCATATCCTCCAAGAAAGGACTCAATCCGAGCCGCCCCGTCCATCTGTTCGGCGCGGGGCACCCCATGATATTCGCGCTTGCGGCGCTCATGGGCTGCGACCTGTTCGACTCCGCCTCGTATGCGAAGTTCGCCAGGGACGACCGCCTGATGTTCATCGATGGAACGTTCCGCCTCCAGGACATGCAGTCCCTCGACTGCGAATGCCCCGCGTGCCGCGGACTCACCTTGGAAGGCCTGAGGAAGATGAACGCCCGGGACCGCACGAGGACGATCGCCAAGCACAATCTGTATCAGATAAGAGGCGAACTCCGCCTCGTGAAGAGGTACATACGCGAGGGCCGCCTGTGGGAGCTTGCCGAAATGAGATGCAGGGCGCATCCCGCGCTGCTCGACGCGCTCAGGAGGCTGGGCGAGCACTCCGAATTCCTAGGTAAGTACGATCCCGTCAGCAGGGACGGCGCCATGTTCTACACCGGAACGGAGACCAGAGGGAGGCCCGTGTTCTCCAAGTATGCCAAAAGGATAATGGAGCGCTATACTCCCCCAACCGACAAGGCCGCGCTGTTCTGCGACGAAGGGTCCAAACCTTACAGCCGTGCGTTCGAATCGGAATTCAGGAAGGCCAGAAGCGCAGGCTACACTCCCGTGGTCGCATCTCCCTTCGGGCCGGCGCCCGCCGAGCTCGACGAGATGTACCCCCTGGCGCAGTCGGTGTTCCCGCTTGCGGAAGACGCAGAGACCAAGGCCGCCGCCGCCTCGCTGACAGAGGCGTTCCTGCGTTCCAAGTTCAAAGAGACCGTCAAATGGTCCGACATCCCCGACGGCGGCGCGGAGGAATTCGACGCGGATCTTCTTAGGGCGAGAGCGGTGGCGGAATACCAGTTCGGCGCCGCGGCCGCCGCATCCCTGTTCAGAGGGAGCATTGAACTCGTGGTCAGCCGCAACACGGGCAAGATACGCAATGTCATATCCGATGGGGAGCACGTCCTGTCCATGAGGGCCGGGGACGGCCTGTACACCCTGAGGAAGGAAGGCGCGCACCGCATAACCGCGGCGGTCCCGGCCCCAAGCCTGAGAGTGGCCGTGAACGACGATGCGGTCCCTTTCGTCTCAGAAGGAAGGAACGTATTCTGCCAATTCGTCCTGTCGGCGGATCCGTCGCTGGTCCCGATGGATGAGGTCATAGTCGTCGACAAGGACGACAAAGTGATAGCAACGGGTCGCATGGCGCTGGTGTCCGACGAGATATCCGCGTTCAAAAAAGGCGTCGCCGTGAAGGTGCGCAGCGGAGCCGGCGAGGATTGACGCGTGCGTCAGGCGTCCATCGGGACGTCGTCCCACTCGAGTTCCGCGTCGAACGCCCATTCCAACGCTTTGCGGCGTTCGTACACAACCCCCTCCCGGTCCGCGTTGGCGCGGCCGGCGACCCTCTCGTCCACCAAGAACCAATGGGCGTTGTAAAGGAGATCGAGCATGCGGTACGCCTCGGCTTCTGAACGGAGTTCCGTGAACCCGATGCACGAAGCGTCCGCATCGGAGCGCGGGTCGGGAAAGCCGTCCATGATGTCGGCGTCCACCGGAACGTCGGGATCGGGATCGGAACTCCCGTTGCAAAGCCATGACAGGGCGCACAGGCTCTCGGCGTACCACGTGAATGGGATCAGGTCGTCCTCGTCAAGGCTTTCGAGGGCCGCAGTTTCGCAGGGCGACAGGGCGTCGTAGAGGTTGTTGCGGTCGATCCATTCGGCGGCCTCGGCGGGGGTTGTGCATTTGTGCGCGGCATAAAGGAGAATGCTCATGACCGCGGCGCGGTCTGCGATCTCGGATGCCCCGCGCAGGCCGCCCTCCCCGATGAGGGGGAGCCATCCGCATGTTCTGTACCCTCTTTTTGCGAGTGCGTCCGCATTCTCCGTTCTGATCGCACGCCTCGCCTCTTCGCTGAGCATGCTCATTCCTCTTCCTCGGGGAACGAGGCCAGCCCTGCGGCCTCTTCCGCCGCTTTCACGCATGCGAGCAGGTCGTCGACGGTGTTCTTCAGCGTGCCGGCGGTCTCCGCCTCCATCTTAAGGATTATAGACTTTCCGAGGAGCTCCGACTCGACGTAACCGTCGTTGTCCGGACATATGGCGCCGTAGACGGCCTCCGCCGTCCTTTTGCGGTCGTATTCCAGGGTGAGTTCCAGGGTGAGCAAGGCGTCACCGCTTGGTGTTGAGGATGAACGAGCAGATCTCTTTGCCTACTTCTTCCGTCCTGAGCTTCCCGCCCAGATCGGGAGTGGTCATGTGCGCGTCAAGGCAGTGCCTCACCGCATTGCGGAGGATATCCCCCTCGTCGGGATAGCCCATTTCGTTCAGGAGCATCTGCGCCGCAAGGACGGCGGCGATGGGATTCGCTTTTCCCTGTCCCGCTATGTCGGGGGCGGAGCCGTGTATCGGTTCGAACATGCTCAGGCCGCCGGGGTTGATGTTGCCGCTTCCGCCCATGCCGAGGCCGCCCTGAAGCTGCGCGCCCAGGTCGGTCAGTATGTCCCCGAAGAGATTGGGCACCGCCACCGTTCCGAAGGTCTCCGGACGCACTATCATGGCCATGGCCATCGCGTCCACGAACATGTACTCCAGATCTATGCCGTATTCCTTGGATTTGGCTTCGAACACGGATCTCTGGAAGCCGTATATGTGGGTGCAGACGTTGGCCTTGTCGACGAGGGTGACCTTTTTGTCTCCCCTTGCTTCGGCGTATCTGAATGCGTAATCGGCGAACCTTTCGACGCCCTTCCTCGAGAGCAGACCGATCTCGAATGCGAAATCGTCGCCGTTGGAGGATCTTGCGTCCAGTTTGATATCGAGCTTGTACATCTCCCTCTCGATCTTCACTTTTGCCTCCGGCGACGATGCGCCGAACGTGCCGCCCGCCCCCATGTAGAAGTCCTCGGTGTTCTCCCTCAGGAAATGAATGTCAAAGGGGACCTCCCTCTTAAGCGGGACCAGAGGGAACCAGGAGGTCACCGGTCTGAGATTTATGTATTGGTCGAAGACCGCCCGCATCCTGAGAAGTATCCCCTGCTCAAGCACGCCGGGCTTGATCCGGGGGTCGCCTATCGCGCCGAAGTACACAGCGTCCTTCTTCCGGAGTTCGGAGACGTCCTCGTCTGTAAGGAGCTCCCCTGTCTCCAGATACCGGTCGGAACCTATATCGAAGATCTCGCCGTCAAAGTCGAAGGACGATATCTGCGCCGCGGCCTCCAGCACGTCGGTTCCGACGGATATGACCTCTTTGCCTATGCCGTCTCCGGGGATTATCGCGAGATGCTTCAAAACCCGCCCTCCCTCACAAGGTTGACGAGGCCGCCGCTTTCTATCAGCCGCGCAATGAACGGCGGGTGCTCCGGGAATGCGAACTCTTTTCCGTTCGATCTGTCAACGATCTTTCCGTTCGACGTGTCCACGGAGAGAACGTGCCCCTCCTCAACATCTGTTTTGCACTCGATCAGCAGCAGACCGATGTTCATGGAGTTGCGGTAGAATATGCGTGCGAACGATTCCGCCACGATGCAGGAGAACCCCGCCTGTATCAGAGACAGGGGTGCGTGCTCCCTCGAGGAGCCGCATCCGAAGTTCTTCCCTGCCACGAGAATGTCCCCCTTTCCGATCTGCCGCGCCACGCCCGGCCTCACCTTTTCGAATATGAAGTCGTTCAGGCGGTCCAGGTTCACCGACACCAGACGTTCCGCCGGTATTATCTGATCCGTGTCGACGTTGTCGCCGAACACCCACGCCTTTCCCTCGATCTTTGTCATATCATCCCTCCAGCCTGTCGGGGGTCGTTATCTTTCCGGCAATTGCGGAGGCGGCGACCACTTCGGGCCCCGCCAGATAGACCTCCGAGTCCTTGTCCCCCATCCGGCCTATGAAGTTCCTGTTGGTGGACGACACGGCCTTCTCTCCGGCGGCCAGTATCCCCATGTACCCTCCCAGACAGGCGCCGCAGGTGGGTCCGGAGATGAACGCGCCCGCGTCCAGGAATATCCGCGTCAGCCCCTCGTCCAGCATCTGCCCGTAGATCTTCTGGCTTGCGGGGACCACCAGGAACCGAACGTTGGGATCGACCTTCCTTCCCTTCACGATCTTCGCCGCCGCACGCATGTCCTCGATGCGTCCGTTGGTGCACGATCCCAGATAAGCTTGGTCTATCCTTACGTCCGTATCTTTCACGGCATGCCCGTTGCTGGGCAGGTGGGGGAACGCAACCATGGATTCTATCTCGGAAAGGTCGTATCTCAGCGTCCTGCAGTACGTCGCGTCAGGGTCGGCCGCCACAGGGGTGTACTCCCCCTTCACGATATCCCGGACATATGCTTCCGTCAGTTCGTCGCAGGGGAATATGCCCGCCTTCCCGCCGGCCTCTATGGCCATGTTCGACACCGTCAGGCGGTCCGGCACGGTCATGTTGGAGACGCCTTCGCCGTGGAACTCCAGAACCTTGTAGTTCGCGCCGTCCACGCCGATGTCGGTGATGATCCGGATTATGAGATCCTTTCCGCCAACGTTCTTCCTGAACTTCCCCGTGAGTTCGACCTTGACGGTCTCCGGCACTTTGAACCACAGACGGCCGGTGGCGAAGGCCACGGCCGCTTCGGTGGATCCGATTCCGGTGGAGAACGCGTTGATCCCGCCGTAGGTGCATGTGTGGGAGTCCGCCCCGACGATAAGCCTTCCCGGAGCTGCGAAGCCCTCCTCGACCATCACCTGATGGCATACGCCCCCTTTCCCCACTTCATAGTAATTGGCGACGCCGTGCGTCTTTGCGAACACTCTCATCTCTTTTGCCTGTTCCGCGGAGGCCACGTCCTTGTTGGGCACGTAGTGGTCCGGTATGAGGACCATGCGGTCCCTGAACATCGTCCCCGCGCCCAGTTTGTCGTATTCTCTGAACGCGATCGGCCCGGTCACGTCATTGACCATGACGTAGTCTATGTCGGCCACCACGATCTGTCCCGCCTTGGCGTCTGTCCCCGACTTCTCGGAGAGGATCTTCTCGGCGATCGTCTTTCCCATTATTCTTTCCTCCTTCTTGCGAAATCCCTGTTTATCGCGGCCATTGTGGCATCCACGGATGTCTCCACTATATCTAAACCAACCGCTTTGCCGACGGTCAGCGAGCCGTCGTTCTGAACGTTCTTCAGCATCACGGTGACCTCGCATATGGAGTCGCTCTTGCCGGTGATGGCGCTCAGCTTGTATTCTTCCATGGTTATCTTGTCGTTTATGGATCTGCGTATGGCGTTGATGGCGGCGTCCACGGGACCCACCCCCGTCTCCGCGGCGGTGCGCTTCCCCCCGTCGCTCAGCGTGACGGACGCCGTTGCGGTCGAGGTGATGTTCTTGCCCGTGAGCACCGTCAGCTCGTCGAGGGATATCGATTTCGCGGGGGTCTCGTTCTTCCACAGAATGTTGTCGACGATGGCCAGCAGCTCCGCGTCGTCGATCATCTTTCCGCCGATCGCGATATCTTTTATCATTGCCATCAGATCGTTCATGTGGTCGTCCGGGAATCTGACGCCCAGTTCGTCCAGCCTTCCGCGGACAGAGTGAACGCCGGAATGCTTCCCTATGACGATCTGCCGATCCACCCCGACCAGTTCCGGCAGGAACGGCTCATAGGTGGAGGTGTTGTTCATCACGCCGTGCACATGGATGCCGGATTCGTGGGCGAAAGCATTCTTGCCCACGATCGGCTTGTTGCCCGCCAGAGTGAACCCCGTGACCCTCTCCACTATCTTGGACACTCCTCCGATCTTCTTCAGATCGATGGTCTGCACGCGGTAGTTGGCGAACAGATTCAGGGCGACCTCTTCCAGGGAGGCGTTGCCCGCCCTCTCGCCGATGCCGTTCACGCAGGCATGGCAGATCGACGCGCCGGCATCCACTGCGGCAAGGGTGTTGGCGACGGCCAGCCCCATGTCGTTGTGGCAGTGGACGGATATCGGGATGTCCAGCGTCCGGCGCAGCTCGCCGATCAGATATTCCATCGCGCGGGGCGTTATCACGCCGACGGTATCGGGGATGTTGACGGACGATGCGCCGGCGCTCTGAACGTCCAGCAGGATCGTCTTCATGAAACCGAGATCGGATCTGGTGGCGTCCTCGCAGGAGAACTGGACCTCCAGGCCGTGGGCTTTGGCGTACTCCACCGTTTCGACGGCTCTCGCTCTGACCTCGTCCGACGTCATCTTCAGTTTGTACTTCATATGCAGGTCGGACGTCGCGATGAAAGTGTGGACAAAATCGATGCCCGTGTCTATGACGGCGTCTATGTCCGACCTGACCGTCCTTGCGAGGCTGCACACCCTCGCGTTCAGGTTCATGCCCGACAGCTTGGTGATGATATCCTTTTCCGTTTTGCCGGATGCGGCGAATCCCGCTTCAATGTAATCGACGCCGAGGTCGTCGAGGGCCAGAGCTATCCTTATCTTGTCCTCCGGACTCAGCGCTATTCCCGGCGCCTGCTCGCCGTCTCTCAGGGTGGTATCGAAGATCTTTATGTCTTTAACGGGACCCGCACCGGAGAGCGCAAGCTGGTTGTACGGACTCACGGCCAGCATCTGTTCCATTTCCTTAGCGCTTTCACTGGTTTGTTGTTTTTTCATAAAAACCACCAAACCGTCCTTGCCTCCGCTGAATCTTATAGAAGAAGAATAAGTTCGGCGGACGAGTTGAAGATCATTTCAAGACCTCTAAGACGGTATATTGCGATTGAACACACGATATTTATAATTTGGCAATTATTTCCACACCGCGTTCAAAACTACAAATTTATTATCATCTGTTGACTGCTGGCTTCCATTATATCTTATTTTCTCTTCCCAGTGCGAAAACAATGTGGAATCGAATCCATATGTGTCCAAGTCCATTAAACGGTCGTTCAAATTTATCGTGTCCGAAGTATCCATCCAGAAAAAGAACACAGCATCATCAACAACCATAATGCAGAGCTTCGATATGTCCATCCCTTCGTGTACAGCATATCTTTTTGTGATACCTACGGGGGTTGAACTCAATACCGATTGGAGACCAACAGAAATGAACGATGCTGCGTGAACACCAATGATGCTCTCAACTTTGGCTACGGTTGATGAATTGGCTAGTACATCTATCGTATTCCCCAATTTGACACGAAGTTGGGGTTCATTCATACGATACGCACCTTCATAATAGACTAAAATTCTGTCAGACACATCAATCCAGAATATCTCCCTTATCCAAGATGCTTCAACAGCCACATCAGAAGCAATGGGCATGTTGAAGATCCATCGATCAAACAAATATTCCTCGCGCAGAGGTACGGATTGCGGAAGAGATGGGGCGTAATTGCCAACAGAATATACGACTTCATGAACGGATTCATACCCCATGTATGTTACCCGATATATTGATGGTAAAGTTGTATCACTTCTCATCTTAAATTCAGGCCCGGATGGGGCATTGTATATCGTTCCGTACAATTTCATAATCTCATTGTAGTTATTGGGTAATGTGTATCCTAACTCAGACGAGATAATTACGCGGTCTTCAGTACAGACATCCAATGTACCGAATTCTGACACCCCATTACACACTAAATTTTCACCGACGGTAAGTTTAACTATCGATGGAAATACGACATTTTGAGTCGTCTTGTATCCTCCAGCCACTTTATTCACACTCGCGGGAATATGGCTCTCGAAAGAGGATGGAAGGGAATACAACGGGTTGGCTTTTATTGTGATGATATCATTGATTGTAGCGGTATCTCCGGGCACCCCGTTGACAAAAACAATCGTATTGCTGCCTGCGGTCACTTTGTAACGCGACAATTCTACGCCGTCCACCAGGAGCTGATGGTCTCCGCGGACATCGCTCACAACGGCCGTACCGGACGAGACGCCGATGTTCTGCCCCCCGGCGATCCTCACAGAGGGGGATCCTCCGTATCCGGGCTTCAGAGTGAAGCTCACCATGTACGACATGCCGTGATGCACCGTGTTGGACGACACGCTCAGAGCGTACCCGATCTGGTTCTGAGGAACGTTTATCGTGTAGACTCTTGAGTCATACACTCCTTCCACGGTGACGAACATATCCGTCCTGACGTCATTCAGATGTATCTCTCCCAGGCTGTTGAGTTCATAGACGTTCCCGTTGACTGCGATGGCCAGGTCGTAATCCGTGTATCCGTGCAGAAGTCTGTACGTAAGGACGCAGTTCCCTCCGTCGTTCACTTCGCTTGCGTCCGACGCGATCGTGTATCCCGTCTGAGTTTCCGGAAGGATTATGCTGTGGGCGCCCGCACCCGCCGCCGTCAGCGCGATGCGCACCGTCGACGCTCCGGTGGCCACGAAGACGCCGGCGGCCGCTTCCGTTCCGGAGACCGCGAAGCGCCTGCCTTCGGGCGCCTGCCCGAGGGAGAACACGTCTCCGACGGCCAGCATCCCCCTGTCATGAAAATAATCGGAACGGACGACCCTGAATCCGATCGGAGCCGAACCGAGTTCTGCGGCATGTCCGTCGACGGACGCGTTCACAGGCAGCAGCGTCACCGCCCTGAACCTCATGGCGGGCGGGGCGAACGAGACCTCTCCGTCGAAGACCGTGCTTTGGATCTCCGCCGCCGCACCGCCATCGATGCAGAACACGACCGTGTCCGCGCCGTGCACGGGGCTGGTGTTCATCGCCGCGCTCAGCCCTCCGTCGGGCCACTCCAATCTCTCTCCGTCGGAAAGGACGTCAAGGCGCACGACGTCCCCGTTCTCGTGAGCGTATCCGATCTCGGCGCGTCCGTTCATGATCTGCGCGGAATAAACGGAGTCCAAATGGAGTCTGAGGCCGTTGTGGAACGCAACCTTCACAGACGCTCCCGCCGACCGGATGAGTTCACCCGTGTCCTCGGGGACGATCACGGACGTGACGGAACCCGCATGCCTCAAGTCGATGAGAAGAGGGGACGTGTGCAGCGGAGGGCCGCCCAGTCTGAAGATCGCAGTGTTGCCGTCAACCTCGATCAGGCCGTAGCACACGGCGGCGTACAGGCAGGTTCCGCCGCTCAAAAACATCTCGGAACCCGCCGGGTGCAGGATTACACCGTCCGGCTCGGTCGTCCACCCGAAAAAAGTGGCGTCCCCGACTCTCGGCGGGTCGTAATCCCTCAGGACGGTCTTGCCGCCGTTCGTTCTCTCTTCTCCGACAAGAACGTCCCCGTCGTAGTATCTTACAACGTCGTCCGATTCGCTCTCTGCGCCGCCGGCGAGCAGCGCCGCGCCCAACAGGAACACCGCGGCAGCGGCGGAGATGGCAACGGCGGCGCTTCTGTCGCCGGGACGGAAATCCCTGTCCACAACGATCCTCCTGGCGCAGGACGCGGCGGAGGACGGCAATTTGGATATGAGCGCAACACACCGTCTGACAGAACCGGATGTTGCCGTAACGGCGGAGGCGGGGGGCGCAGCCATCTTCGATCCCTCAAACCCCCTCAGGCTGTTCAATAACAGCCATAGATGATTATTATATGCTTATGGTCAGCTCTTGCCTTCCTTGGGCTTCTTGCGGCCGCCTTCGACCCATTCGTCATCATTCACAGCGGCCTTGGAAACGGCCCTCTTTTCGGCTTTCTCCCCGTGGATCATGTCCCTGAGCGCATCCCGATCCTTTCTTTCGGCCTCTTTTCTGCCGGCCACCGCTTCCTTGAGCTCCGCTTTGGCGGCTTTGCGCTCTTCTTTCGGCAGATCGTATATCGCATCCCTCTTCTTCGCCTCATACTCCTTGGCGAGACGGTGGTCCGAGGCGATCTTTTTCTTGAGGATCTCGATCTCGTCTTTTTTCGAACGTGCTATCTTAGCGTGTCTCGCAGAGGCTTTAGGTCCTTTGTCTGCGCTCTTTTTTGCGTCCCCGCTGTCTTTGTGTGCCATGATTATCACTTGCCCAAGGGCAGATTGCATGGTTGCATCGTATAGGCCTGATTAAAAACTGCCGATTGCAGACTGAAAAAGGTTCCGAGGCGCCGCAATGCGGCGCCAAGGATTCAAAGCGAAGACGTCCAGTACTTGTGAACGTTGCAGAACTCCCACGCGGAGATGTTCTTTGCGTCGGTTTTGAAGTATGCTTCGGGCTTGTCGCCGGGCCGGAGGTATTTCCTCATCAGCAGGCCGTCCGCGCAGATCTCTATGTAGACGATGTAGTGCTCGGGGGTCATGGGGTGTGCGGCGTCTTTGCCGACCTTCACGATCACGCCGCCGGCCGCCTTCTCGATGTACGGGACGTGCTTTTCAGAGGACGCGTCGGCGGTCCTGGGCGCGATAGCCTCAAGTTCGTTCCCGCAGCAGGACGGCGCGGGGCCGCCGTTCGGGTACGAAACTTCGATGATGTTCTTGCACTCGGGGCACTGATATATTCTTCTCTCGATTTTACCCATAGTCTTACCGTGTGCGGAAGGGTATGATTGTTTATATCATCTTCTGAAATACGGAAGGCCGCCGCCCGCGGCCGCGGGGCTCCGCCCTACATAAAGGTATTTAAACAAATCAACCATACACGGTCTCAAGGAGAACATCGATTCCCCTGTTCACAATTCACTGTCATACAGACCGCCCGAAAGGCGGAGACTATCGCCGCGCTGTGCGGTACCAACCCGGCGCGCATTGAAAGATGAGATGGGACAAGGCGTCCGCCGAGAACAGATAACAATTCTCGCAACGCGGGCAGATCGATTTTTCCGTCAACCAACGAAGGTATGAGTCAATGAACATAGACCCTAACGCTACAAAATACATGATAAAAGCGAAGATCACCGCTGACGGCATAGTCGAAAAGCCTGACGTGGTCGGCGCGATTTTCGGGCAGACAGAAGGACTCCTCGGAGACGACCTTGACCTCAGAGACCTCCAAAAATCCGGAAGGATAGGGAGGATCGAGGTCGAGATAGTCTCCAGAGGCGGGAAGTCGGAAGGCATAGTCTACATAGCATCGAGCCTCGACCAGGTCGAGACGGTCATCCTCGCGTCCGCGCTGGAGACCGTGGACCGCGTCGGACCGTGCAAGGCCAACATCCGCGTGCTCGGCATCGAGGACGTCCGCGTTCTGAAGAGAGAGAAAGTCGTCGAACGCGCGAAAGAGCTGCTCAACGACCTCATCGCACAGTCCAAGGGAACAAGCTCGGACCTCACGCAGAGCATAAGGCAGAGCATACAGGTCGAGGAGATAACCTCCTACGGCAAAGACAAGTGCCCCGCAGGACCCGACGTGAAGGACTCCGAGTCCATAATAATCGTGGAAGGAAGATCCGACGTGCTCAACCTCCTCAGGGCGGGCATAAAGAACGCGATCGCGGTCGAAGGCACCAACGTACCCAAGACCGTTCAGGATCTTTCCAAAGAAAGAGTGGCCATCGCATTCGTCGACGGAGACAGGGGAGGGGAGCTGATCCTCAGAGAACTCTTCCAGACATCCGAGATAGACTTCGTCGCCCGCGCTCCGCGTGCGCACGAGGTTGAAGAACTCACCGCAAAGCAGATCGTGAAGTGCCTGCGCAACAAGGTGCCCGGCGACCAATACATGGAGATGAACGGCCTCGTCACCGAGGAGAAGGAGTTCGACGAGGACGGCAACATCCGCGACGTGACCCCGACGCGCGAGGCCAACGCAGCCGCCAACGCAAACACCGGCGCCCGCCACGAGCATGACGACAGAAGGAGCCGCGACGACCGCTCCAGAAGGAGCCGCGACGACAGGAAGAAGGACAACAGGGTTCGCGAACCCGACCAAGAGGGCGGAGAAAGGAAGGCGCGTTTCAACCAAGACAACGCCGACAGATTCAAGAAGAGGCGCGACAGGAGCGAGTTCGCGGCCGACGAACCCGCCGCAGAGGCGGCGCCCGCAGAAGAGGCCTCCGTGCCCGTTGCCGCTGTGAAGGAGCGCAGCGACAGGGAAGACGAAGAGCCCGTGAGGAAAGAGCGTTCGGACGACTCCGAGAAGCAGGACAGGGAATCGAGGCCCAAGAAAGAGCGTTCGGACGACTCCGAGAAGCAGGACAGGGAAGAGAAACCGACCAGGACCCTCCGCGGAAAGAAGGACAGGAACACAAAGGCCCTGTCACCGGAGCAGGAAGCGTTCAGGGACATACTCCTGGACATGTCCTCCACTCACAACGCTAAGCTGCTGGATGCAGAGAACGGCATCCTGCGCGAAGTGGCCGTCAAGAACCTCGTGAACTCGCTGAAAGAGGACTCGGAGAACATATCCTCCATCGTCTTTGACGGCGTGATATCGCAAAGGATACTCGACGTCTCCACCGAGAAAGGGATCAAGACGATCGTCGGCACCCGCAAGGGCAACATAACCAAGATGTCTGCAGATATAATCATCTGGACCAAGGAAGACCTGTATTGAAAGGTATGCCCATGACCAAGAAGAGACCCGTTACCACTTGGGACGAGATGAAGAGCATCAAAAGCACCGCCGAGGTGCTCATCCCATCCGATCCGCTGGACCGCGTGCTGGGGCAGGAGGAGGCCATCAAGCTCGCCAAGATAGCCGCCATCCAAAGGAGGCACCTCCTCCTGGTGGGGCCTCCCGGCACCGGGAAGTCCATGATCGCCAGGGCGCTGTCCATGAACCTGCCCAAGCCCAAGCAGGAGATCAGAGTGGTCAAGAACATGGAGAACAGCGAGAGGCCGTTCCTTGAGATACTCGACGAAGACCAGGTCCACGACGAGGACAGCATAAGGGCGGAATCCGTCGGAAAGATCATGGATCCCGAGGAAGCTCCGGCGAACATCGCGGAAAGGCTGGGGTATCTTTGCAAACACTGCAAGAAATACTCCGTCCCCACGGATGTGTCCTGCCCCCACTGCCAGAAAAGCAAGATGGAAGTGGGGCAGAACTCCAACCCCTTCGGGGATCTCATCGGCCAGCTCGGCGGGATGCTGGAGGCCGCGCAGGTCGTCGTCGGGAAGGAAAGGGTCCACGCCACGAGGATACTGAACGGCGCCGAGGAGACCGTGGTCTTCGAAAGGGCGGGAGACAAGATCAGGATGTTGGACAGCAAAGCTCTCCAAAAGAGAAGCCAGCT
>JAITQH010000083.1 GCA_031288985.1 Candidatus Methanoplasma sp.
ATACGGCTTACCCTGTTCATGCGCAGACTGGCGTACGACGAACAGGCCGCCTGGAAGGATCGCCACCACCGCAAACCCCTGATATTGAGCGGCGTCCGTCAATGCGGGAAGACGCATCTCCTGAGGGAATTCGGCGAGAAGAATTATGAGAACACAGCATACGTCAACTTTGAGGATTCGCCGGAATCCGTGCACATCTTCGACGGGAATCTGGATCCGCACCGCATAGTTGACGATTTGGGCCTGTTCATGAACATGTCCATACGCCCGGGGAAGACGCTCATAATACTTGACGAAGTGCAATTCTGCGGTCGCGCCATAACCTCGCTCAAATATTTCTGCGAGAACGCCCCCGAGTACCATGTAGCGTGCGCAGGCTCCCTCTTGGGCGTGCGTCTGTCGTTGTCCGGCTCGTTCCCTGTGGGGAAAGTGGATTTCATCGATATGCACCCGTTGGGATTCAGAGAGTTTCTTATGGCGAACGGAGAGGACATGCTATGCAGCCGCCTGATCGAGTCGCCGAAGGAGAAACCGGCCGCACCGCTGACGGCAAAGCTCGAGAGATATCTGAGATACTATTATGTTGTGGGCGGCATGCCCGAGGCCGTGGCCGAATGGGTGTCATCCAAGGACATCACCGCCGTGGAGAATGTTCAGAAGAATATCCTGAGATCCTACGCCGAAGACTTCGGCAGACATGCCGCCGAGGATCTGAACGAGCTTACCCTCATATGGAGATCCATCCCTGTGCAACTCTCCAAAGAGAACAAAAGGTTCATCTTCAGCCATGTCAAGACGGGAAAGAGGGCAAAGGATCTGGCACAGGCTCTCGAATGGCTCATATCCGCAGGTTTGATCCACAAGGTCAGGAAGATCTCCCGCCCTGCCATTCCGTTGTCGGCATATTCCGACGAGATGATATTCAAGATCTATTTCGTCGATATCGGCCTCCTGAGGGTGCTGGCAGGCATTCCTCCCGCGTTCATTTTCGATGCGGGCGGCGAATACTCGCATTTTAAGGAGACGATGGCGGAGAATTACGTACTGAACGAGCTGAAGCTGCTCGGAAAGGATCCGTATTATTGGAGGTCCAAAGGCGATGCGGAGGTGGATTTCGTGGATGTGTTCGGTCTGCGGATCGTGCCTGTGGAGGTCAAGGCGGAAACCAACAGCAAATCGAAATCCCTTGCGCAGTACATCAGAGAATATGGACCGAAAACGGCCATTACTGCAAGCATGAACGATTCTGTGAGCGTCAACGGCGCCGTCGGCATCCCGCTGTGGCTTGTATGGATGGTCAAGGACATACTGGGGGACGATGCCTCGGGGTTCGGCATACCGACATCGTGATCGAAAGCTGCGGCGCTTCGGAAACCATTACGCCGGGTCGATTGTAAATCGGCACTGTTTTAGTATGTGAACACGTTTGGAGGCAGGGTGTGAATGGCGGACTCGATATTGTTTGACAAAGATGCGAACGTTACGGGGTCGGGGCTGTGCACCGTGTGCAAAGGATCGAGAAGGCTCTGCGGCAAGGACCGCTGCCCCCTGATGATCAAATTCTATTCCCGCCAGAGGACGATGCCGCTCATCGACGCGAAGGATCTGGCTGGATGCAGTCCTCCTGCGGTGTTCGTGGGCCGTTACGGTTATCCCAAGGTGGACATCGGCCCGCTCCTCCCTCCGGAATTCGGGGACACCTCCATACTGGACACTCCCGAAAGGTGGGTCGGCAAGTCCATAGACGAGATCGCGGACATGAGATTCCGGCTTGTCAGAGGCAAATTCAGGATCGACGCCACGAACTTCAAGGCCGGCGGGAAGATCGTGAACGACATCCAGGAGCTGGCGCTGACGGAACGTCCTCTTGAGGTGGAGGCAGCATTCAGCCGGAAGCCCAGCGGCCGCATCGTGCTGGACGACGAGGTCCAGCCGTTCGGCCCGTCCGCCAGAATGGAAGGCATGAAGAAAGGCAACGGAAGGTTCGAGAGGAATCTCGAGAAGAACTTCTACGACATCGACCTCAATGCAACGGGGGCGGTGGTGAACGCATACAACAACGGAACACTCATATCGGAGATACAGAAGGCCTTCGCCGTAGGCACCATGGGAGTCGACAGGAATCGGAGGTTCGTTCCCACCAGATGGAGCATCACCGCCGTTGACGACATAATAGGAAAGGATCTTCTCAAGACCACGAAATACAACGAGACCATAGACGAGTACCGCGTATATCAGTGGGAACAGCTCGACAACAGATGGTGCATAATAATGATGCCGTGCACCTGGAGATACGAGCTGATAGAGGCTTGGTATCCGAACACCACCTGGAACCCCGCCGGAAGGTCGGTGGAGATAATATCGGACTGCGAGTTCTTCGACGGAC
Source organism: Candidatus Methanoplasma sp. (assembly GCA_031288985.1). GTDB lineage: Archaea > Thermoplasmatota > Thermoplasmata > Methanomassiliicoccales > Methanomethylophilaceae > Methanoplasma. The sequence goes on from JAITQH010000083.1 coordinate 2,387, forward strand.
GCTCCGAATATGCGCATATAGGCGGATGCTACTACGCCGCTAGGATGGCTGTCAACGAGCTTCTGCTCAGGGAAGGCAGAACGGCGGGAGTCGTCATATGCCGCGAGGCCCATCCCGGATACGTCATGCCCGTGGGCGTATGGAACGTCAGGGAGAACGTGAGGGCGGCCCTGACCACCCCGCCGCATAAGTATGACTCTTTGAACGGGGCGCTGGCGCATATCGACCGCGTCATGGACATAAAGCAGAAAACGTGGATCCGGCATTCGGGGATCCTTAAGGATTGGCTGATCCAAAGGAGGCTGGATGAATACTACTGACCTGATCGAATATCCCCGGCGGGAAGAATGGGACGGCGAATATACCATATCCATGTGCAAACGCGCGCTGTCGCCGTCGGGGCTCCCGGGCATAGACCATGCCCTCAACCCATACGGAGGATGCACCCACGGATGCGTCTACTGCTACGCTCCGGAGGTCACGCACTCCGACTGGAAGGAATGGAGGGTCGTCAGAGTAAGATCGAACATCGCCGTGAGGCTGGCAAAGGAACTCCCCGGCCTGCACGGCGTCATCGGGATCGGCACCGTCACCGATCCGTATCAATATGCGGAAAGGCGTTTTCAACTCACCCGCGAGTGTCTTGAGGTCCTCCGAAAAAGAGATATGAGCATACACATCCATACCAAGTCCGACCTTGTGCTGCGCGATGCGGAACTCATATCCCGCATGCACGCGGAGGTGGGCGTGACCGTTACATCCGTCGACGACAGGATTTCCAAGATGACGGAACCCGGCGCCCCTCTTCCGGAAAAGAGGCTTGATACCATCCGCAGGCTTGTGGACGCCGGCATTGACGTCTATGCGCTCGTGGGGCCCGTCCTCGATCATCTTGAGGGTTCGGAAAAAGAGCTTGTGGACGCCGTTGCGTCCACAGGAGTGAAAAGAATGGTCGTAGATTCG
>JAITQH010000101.1 GCA_031288985.1 Candidatus Methanoplasma sp.
GGTGGAACACCGTGCCGTCGTAGAATCCTTCTTTGGCAAGCTTCACGAAATTGCCGGTGGTGATCGGCATGTCGGTGTGAAGCGCGATCTCTATGTCGCCGAGAGTTGTGTGCAGTATCACTTTTGTCATTGCGTCTGGAAACGGGCGGACAGATAAAAACCTGTTTGATTCGGCCGCGTTCTCCGAGGCGCCCGTCCGTCTGCGGCGCGGGGGTCTCCCGAACTGCGGGGTTCTGCCTCGCAGGATCAGCCGGTCAGACGATACTTCTGGTTCGGGGAGCTCCGGCAGTGTGAATCAGTGGGGACTATGAGCTTTCTGTCCTTCATCGGTTTCAACACTGTTTTGTAGAACGTTGATCTTGATTTATCATAGGACATGGCGGTCATGAGCTCCGCCGCAGTCCTTGGGCCCTCGGACAGGACGGCCAGCACATCTCCGGCGTAATCCCTTTCTGCACCGGCCTCATTCTCGTATGTCGCCTTTGCCGCCCCCGCAATGCTCTTCAATGTCACACTGAAGCCCGTTGGGTCGTCTTTGAATATCGGCCGTCTGTCCCCCGCGTCTCTGTATTGACTCATTATTGTGGATATTCCCCGTCCGAACGCTTCGATCGCGCCTGCACGGAAGAACACCGTTGCGAGAGCGGGGTTTCTTGGATCGGAAGCGTGGGTGGACAACAGCTTCCCCACGGTCCATCCGTCCATCAAATGGCCGGAGTTGTAAACAGTCATCTCATTCTTGAATATCTTTATCTGAATCGCCGTTGGGACGGCATACTCATTGTGCACTATTGCATTCAGGACCGCTTCCCTCACCGCAGGTCTGGGAAACGGTTCCGTCTCTCTGCGGTATATCCCATCATATGTCGCCGGAGCTATGGTGTATTTAGTCATTATGAGATCCACGACCTTCTCCGGCATCAGAAGGAGGGGGCCCTCCACAAGGTCGTCGAAAAGCATATCGGAACCCTCGAACAGCCCGATCTTCACCCTGGCGCCTTGAAAGTATCTCTGGGGGAACGGGTGGAACAGGAGTACGGCGGCGCGTGTCGGCCTGTCTCCCCTCATCAGTCCAAGCTTTTCGAGAAGATCCCTGTCGCTGAGCCTCGTCTCTTCTTCGGTCAGCCTCCCCTTTTTCCTGCCCATGTCTCTGAACGCCCGGATCGCAACATGGTCCAGGGACTCTGCCGACTCTTCCGTCATGGCCTCGTCGATCCATGATTTGTTCAGCTTCCTCATGAGCAGCCAGAAGAGTTCCCATCCCATGGCTTCAACATTGGTGCTCCCTACACGACGATATACCTTTCCGCGCAGCAGTGTCGGCTCTTCAGACGGTTTTACGGTTATTGTTATCGTGGAGTCTTGCTCGATCCTGATTGTGGGATGTATGTTGAGTGTGTTGACGATCGTATCCGATATTGTTTTTGCCGTCTCCGCGGCATCTCTGATTCCGACCGGTGTGCCGTCGTCTTCCACGCCTATCCTAAGGATGCCTCCTTCGGAGTTCGCATAGCCGCAGACGATCCTGAGATACTCGTCCTTCCACAGCAGCTTATATTCCATATCCTGATCTTTCGCCATACTTTTCAACTCTGTTCCCGTTTATCCTGCGGGGGATCGGGGACTCGCAGACTTGTGTGCTGAATGCGCTCCATTATCAATATAACTTGTGTATTTGAACAGGTAATGAACAGGTAATGAACAGGTATTTCTGCAAGTGATTCAAACTGTTATGATGGAACCAGCAATGTATATTTGTAAATGGTGTGGTTAATAATGACGTGTTTACTTGTGCGTTTGAACAGGTAATGAACAGGTAATGAACAGGTAATGAATAGGTAATGAAGTTGCAGATTAAAGCAATGCACCGGATTGACTCTCCCAATCGTCTCGCCGTCGGTGGATGGACCTCGATCTATCCGAATGCAGTTGATGATTGCCTCCAGTGGCTCCTTCCCGGTTTTTTCAACACCAAGGCCGTATGTCCCCATGATTCATCAAACGGCTTTCGCATAGATCGATGGGAGCGCGTTAGGCTGAAGCTCGTCCGCCGAAGCGCGAGATATCAGTAAAAAAGTTAGACAAATCCCAGTCTGAAAGTTAGACAAATCCCATAACTATATCCACTGCCAGATTGTTATGGTGCTCATGCCGGATGAATACATCAAACGCATAATAGATTCCTACATCAAGGAATACTTGGATTTGATGGGTGCGTTGTCAATAGAAGGGCCCAAATGGTGCGGGAAGACCAGGACATCCGAAGAGTTTGCCGGAAGCATATTGTGCATCGACAACAAAGACCAAATCGATTCTCTGAAACTGGCGGCCCGCAGCGGGGTGAGGGCATTCCTTGAGGGCGATACCCCCAGACTCATCGATGAATGGCAGGAGGTTCCTGAAATATGGGATGCAGTCAGGTTCGAAGTCGACCGCCGCAGGAAGAAGGGGCAATTCATACTGACCGGATCTTCCGCCCCTCCCGAAGGTTCCGTGATGCATTCGGGAGCCGGAAGGATCGCCAGGGTCACGATGCGCCCCATGAGTCTGTTCGAATCAGGGGAGTCCAACGGGCAGGTGTCTCTCGAAGGCCTTTTTGATTCCGACCGCACGATCGACGGATACTCCGAACTTAAAGTGGATGCCTTGGCTTATGCCATTACGCGCGGCGGATGGCCGGAAAGCGTCGGCGAACCCCGTGACCGGGCGCCCAAGATTGCAACCCAATACATCAAGGCGCTCATTAATTCGGACTTCTCCCGCTTTGATCTCGTGAAGTGGGATCCGAACATCGTAAAAAGAGTGATCGAATCAATCTCCCGCAACATCTCCACCTCTGCCAGCAGGGAAGCCATCCGCAGGGATGTCAACGGCGCCAAAGGCACTGTGGCCGAATCCACCATTGCCGCTTACATCAATACGATGGAAAAGGTGTTCCTGCTTGACAACCTTCCCGCCTGGAATCCCCACATGCGTTCCCGAACCAGGTTGATGAGAACGCCGAAATGGCATTTCGCGGATCCTTCTATTGCCGCCGCCTCCCTCCGGGCATCCGCGGACGCCCTCCTTGCTGACTACAAGTCCTTTGGACTTCTGTTCGAGTCCATGTGCATCAGGGATCTGCGTGTATATGCCGATCCTCTTGACGGCCGCATCAGTTACTTCCGCGACAACAACGGCAACGAGGTGGATGCCATCGTCGAACTTCCGGGCGGGAAGTGGGGGGCGGTCGAGATCAAGCTTGGCGGCGACCGCATCGATGAGGGTGCGAAGAACCTCCTTAAGTTGGAGAGGAATATCGATACGGAGTACATGAAACAGCCATCGTTCCTGATGGTGCTGACCGCCGACAGATATGCTTACAGAAGGCCGGACGGGGTGCTGGTCGTGCCCGTGGGATGCCTCAGGAACTGAAACCGCCTCTGTTCATCGCTGATGCCCCCAGCCGAGAATCCGCGTGATGGATTTATGAGTTCCCAGACTCGATTCGAAGATGGGGCTGCACCTCTGTAATAGACTCGGTCCGACGGATGGGGAAGAACTCTGTTCTGCCTTCCAAAACACCGTTTGGATGGAAATGACAGTGGGCCCTGTCGGATTTGAACCGACGACCACCCGGTTATGAGCCGGGCGCTCTACCTGTCTAAGCTAAGAGCCCTTTGTGATAATATGGCGCCGTCGCACGGGATCGAACCGTGGACCTTGGGATTAACAGTCCCACGCTCTACCTGCTGAGCTACAACGGCCTGTGTGGGAAGAGCAAAAGGGGGACAGGTATTAAAGAGTTACGTTACCTCGACTGCTGTGTTCGGGGATTGGCATGAGACTTTGTTTTCCGCCCTGAGCCTCGCCTGAATGCCCTTGAGGTTGTGCGTGCGTATCCTCCGGTACAGCTCGAAGATCATCGGCAGGTTTCCGACAGCTTGGAGATCGGCGGTGCAAGCGCCTCGTTCTGAGCTTTTCGGCATCTGTTATCTGCCTTGCCGCTTGTCGCCGTTTGCCCCGCCTGCCATCCCAACACCAACAGGTAGGTTGCCCGCGTCCGGTCCAACGTCGGATGGGGGCGTTATTCCTTAACGCCCCTCTGTGCACACGGACTCCTGTCCGATCCTGAATGTTTGATTCGGATAGATCTGTCGCATCGCATACAGAGCAAATCGCTCAGGGATTTTCCAAACACAGTAGCTCTTGTGGAATGGAATAAATACGAATAAATACCACGCCTGGATATGAAAAAGCATGCAGGCCGGAACACTTGGCGGAAATGTATTTTGTTTTGACTCGAAATGCATACACAAAGATTGGGTGGATGCGGACGGAAAGAAAAGACACGCAAGATTTCCAGTTGCTGTGTCTGTGAACCCGGAAGACAATATTGCTTTTGAAGATGCGTACTTCGGAATAATGTGCAAACTCTTCCAAAAATTCGGGATAGAGAGGAATAAGAGGGTTCACTCTTCGTCAGAGATTGGCATGCTTTTCCCTCCGGCAAGTGCGGATTACAGAAAATTCTGTCTGGCGTTCACACGGGAGATTATGAATCTTCCGTGTGTAAAATTCACATTCTTCATAACTTCGCTTAACAAGAAATACCTCAATGACGGAAAGGTCACAGTCAATGGCGAATACGGATCCTCCACCAAAGCAATCGGTGTTGAAGAGTTCATCAACCTAATCACAGACAGCTACAATGTTATCTGTGCTTGGAAACTGTCAAAGATAACCAATCTGAGGGGGCAGACCATGATATTCGACGGCACAGACTCCATACGCGACTGCGAGGCGTGGGATGTCGTAAGGAAGAACCAGAATGTGAGAATAATATACAATGCCGACAAGACCGTGCCTGCGGTGTCCACAGCCGACATCATCCTTAAGAATCTGGATTTCTTCATCAAAGAGGAAAGGGCCGCGATTGACGAAAAAGCACTGAGGAAAATAATACACTACGGCGAGAAAGTTACGGAGAACGGGAAATATTACTACTATGTCGGAAACCCCGACCTCAAATACATAAAGCCAAAATCAGACCGCGTATACAGCATGTTCGATTTGAGGGATTGCATCCAGAGGCCGATAATATATTTGTATGCAGGGGGCATTCCCGACCAAAAAAGCCTGCTTGAGTCGTTCGCAGACATGTGCTTGGTATATGATACTGCCTCGGCCATCTACGGAAGCGTCAAGATTTTCGACCCAAAGAAGGACAATAAGGTCATCGGAACCAATTCGTCGGAGTACGATTACTTCTATCCGTTCAACGATGTGGCGGAGTCAACCTTGCAGGTGCTTGAGAAACAGAAGAGAAACATTAAGAGGTTTGAACCCTAATAGGTTTGGATACATAAGACTGCTAATGTAGTCTTCACATGGGCATAATGAGAATAGTCCCTGGGCTAGGATATTCCCGCGTATCTCCAATTACATTGATTGTATTTAATTATATTACTCGGGACTGTCCCTGAACGTCTTCCAATATGAGGCCGTGTTCTCACCCACATGCGAGTTCTCCGCTCCGCGCATCATCAAAATGCGGATTGTGTGCGCATCCTCCTGTACAGATCTGATTATCGGGACAGACATTTGAAGCCGAGAGACCCTCGCATCGCACGGTGGTCGGTGCGCCCGAAGATTTTCCGGATGCGGCAGTTACCTCGACGCCTCTGTCTTTATCGTTTCGACCTTCTTCACAACACTGTCCAGAAAGTCGGGGAGATCGGCCATGAACTCGTCATACTTCTCGGACACGACGGCCCCGCCGCCGGTCGCGGCTATCAGCCCCTCCCGTTCCAGAAGCCTGAGCGAGTATCGAACCTTGTGCTTCGGCACTCCCAGGATCTCGGACAGCCGGATGATGCCGATCGGCTGGTTCTCTTTTGTGACCCTGAGCATCTCGATGTGCCTTTGCAGGAGCTCCAGTTCTTCCGTCGTCCTTCCCAGCATTGAGGCAACGCCCATGATGCACAATCGCCTTTTTGATTTAAATCATGATGTATGACGATCCTGAGACGTCAAACATGGCCGGGATCAGCGTCCGTACCACTTCTGTTTTCCCCATTTGGAGTAATTGGCCCAATACCCCTGTATAAATGAACCGCAGCAATCCAAGGCTTTCTTCTCCGCTTCGTCTCCGCGGTGCACCTTGTAGCAGTTCAGGCATTGGAACCTGAGATCGGGGGCCTTCTGTTTCGCCATCGCGACGTGATTGGCGACTCTGTTAATAAAACTTATCAAAGAATACGCCGGAGTTCGGTTCTGACCCAGCGGGCGCCCGGCGCCTGCGTACTGCCGCACACTATTTATCCGATTGGCTTATTGCAGGCACACCGACCGTGCGATGTTGGCAGATTGGGGGGTTCTACAGCGTGTGCTATTTAGCATAACCCTTAAATTTTAAATACTCTCCTTGCGCTTGGGGTAATTCCTATGAATAGAATTAAGGTCATCAACGAACCGTCTGAGCTGGTACCCATGCTCAGGTCGGTGGATACTCCTGTGAAGAGGGACGTATTGAAAGAGGTGACCTTGGAATGGAAGACCGCCGACGATATAGAGAAGAAGTTCGGACCCGAGGGCAGGAACGCCATAGTGTTCTTTGAGAAAATGAAACTCGTGGAGACGCGCTGGCTCTCCGTTGACGGCGGATATCCCGAAAAATCATATCACACATACTACACTTCGTTCAACATAAACGCGCAATGGCCGGTCTATGAGATCAGCGACGTCCTCGCGGCCGCCATGATGAATGATGAAGAGTATGCCTTGGCAGAGGCCCGCATACTTTCTGAAGTAAGCAAAGAGGGACGGTTTTCAGGCGACGTCGCCGAGGCGCTCGGCCTCTCGTCCACAATGCTCAAGAGCTTGGTCCGCAGGTCCGTCAAGATGGACTACCGCGGCCACCGCATAGAACTCATAAGAGAAGAGTGAGATGCCCGGCATTTGGGTTATGCGCATAGGACACCGCCCTCAGAGGGACAAACGCGTGACCACCCACGTCGCACTCACCGCAAGGGCGATGGGCGCGTCCGGGATATTCGTCGACACGCCCGATCCTGTCCTTGAAGAGAACGTGCGCAGCGTTGCTGAGAGGTTCGGCGGGAGCTTCCGGGTCAAGACCGGCGTGGGATGGAAGGATGCCCTGAAGGATTTCGACGGCGTCTCGGTGCAACTGACCATGTACGGCCAGAAGCTCGACGAGGGCCTTCCGAAGATCCCGCAGGATCGGGATATCATGATAATCGTCGGAGCGGAGAAGGTCCCGTTCGAGGTGTACGAACGCGCCGATCTGAACATATCCGTCGGAAACCAGCCGCATTCTGAGATCGCGGCGCTGGCAGTGCTCCTGGATCGTTTCACCGCCGGCAAGAACCTATACTCTGAGCGTGATGGAAATATGTCCGTTGTACCAAACGAGCGGGGGAAGACCGTTGTCGAGAGACCTTCCTGACGAGGCCGAATGCATCGGCATGCTGTACGACGCAGGATGCAAAAGACGCGTCGTCGTCCACTGCTGCACCGTAAAGGCCGTCGCGGAGGAGATTATCAGGAACATTAAGGGCGCCGACGGCAGACTCGTTCTGGCGGGCGCCATGCTCCATGACATCGGCCGTTCCGTGGACAATTCCATAATGCATGCGTCGATCGGCTCCGACATCATCAGGAAGCTGGGTCTTCCGGCGGCGCTTTCGGAGATCGTGAGGAAGCACACAGGCGCCGGGCTTGACGACGACGACGTCCGCGAGTTCGGACTTCCCCCCGGAGACTACATCCCCAGAACTCTGGAGGAGAAGATCGTCGCCCATGCGGACAACCTCGTGAGCGATGACCGCGTCGTCGGGCACATGCACTCGGTGGAGAAGCTGCGCGCCAAAGGGGCCGTCCGCGGGGCCGAGCGCGTGGAAAGGCTTCATTGGGAGCTGTCCGGACTTTACGGCATGGATCTGGACGTCATACAGGATATAATCGGCGAGCATCCCCGCATCGCCGCGTCATAAGGGGCGCTCCACCCTCCGGGGGAAGGTGTTGAGTATTATTGCGTCCCCTATTCCGCCCACCCATCTCATCGGTATGGATATCGAGACGCCTTCCTCCACCGCCGCAGGGTTGGCCTTTTCCACATATATTCCGTGGGCGCGCACGCTCGGAATGTCGATGACGATCTCGTCGGCAACCCCGATGAACAGGCCGTTCGGAGCGTAGATCTCGAGGCCTATGATGTTGCTGACGCACTCAAGCATACCCCTCAACTTATTTATCCCAATATAATCATTCCCACGCGAAAAGGTGGCATGATGGTTACTGAACTTACAGATACGACTATAGATGAATTCGTTAAGAACAACAGGGTTGCGGCCATAGACTGCTGGGCGCCTTGGTGCGGACCATGCAGAAGGATGGGGCCGATCGTCGAAGAGGCCGCCGCGGATCTTGCCGGAAGGGCGGGGGTTGCGAAGCTCAACGTCGACGACAACCAGAAGACGTCCCTGAAATACGGCATAAGATCCATACCGACCGTCCTGCTGTTCAGGGACGGCGCCCTTGTGGACACTCATATCGGGCTTATCATGAAGGCCGATCTTGTGGGTCTCATCGAAGAACTGCTTTGACATGAACGCCGACGTGGTGGTCATCGGATCGGGGCCGGCCGGCTTGCAGGCCGCGATAAGCTCATCGAGGAAGAAAGCGGACACGGTGCTTCTGGGCAAGCCCTCCAACAGCGCCCTTTCGGGAACGGAGATAGAGAACTACTTCGGGTTGGCGGGGGTCACGGAGGGCGACGTTCTGCTTTCCAACGGAACGTCCCAGGCGGAAGCGTTCGGGTGCAGGGTGATCCGACAGAACGTGCTCGGGGCGTCTGCCGACGGCGATGCGTTCACCGTAGAGATCGAATCCGGAGAGAAGATAACCGCCAGATCCGTGGTGATCGCCACGGGCGTGTCCAGGAACAAACTTGGGATCCCGGGGGAGAAGGAGTTCTTCGGGAAGGGCGTGAGCTACTGCGCCGACTGCGACTGCAACTTCTACCGCGGCGTTCCGGTGGCGGTCATAGGCGGCGATTCCGCCGCAGCGGAGGCCGCAAAGCTTCTGAGCGGCTACGCGTCCAAGGTGTATTGGATCTCCGAAGGTCCGATCGCCGACGCACGCCTTGTGGCGGAGGCCGCCGAGGCGGGCGCGGAGGCCGTGCGCGGCGCGCCTGCCGAGATCGTCGGGACGTCCGGTGCGGAGGCTGTGGTATTAAAAAGCGGGGCGCGTATCCCGGTCAACGGGGTGTTCATCGAGCTCGGTGGGCGGTCGTCGGCGGACATCGCCATGGATCTCGGCCTTATGCCTGAGGCCGACGACACGATAAAGACCGATCCGAACGGCGGGACCTCCGTAAGGGGCGTCTTCGCCTGCGGCGACATCACGGGCAGACCGTGGAACGTCGCCAAGGCCGTAGGGCAGGGTGCGGCCGCCGGCATGAGCGCCGCCGAACATTCGAGGAGATAAAATGACGGTCGACGACCTTGTAGCGTCAATGCTTAGAGAAGAGGGCGGGTTTCAGAAGGCTTTCAAGAACATATTGAACGAAGAACTGGACATCTCGCTCAGCGAGTTCTGCTCCGTATCCGGGGTCTCGCAGAGCACCATGTACAAGATATTGGAGGAGAACAGGGAACCCAATCTCAGGACCATCCGTCAGATCGTCAAATCCCTGAAGACGCTGTACCGCGCCGGGACGGAGAGCTTCGTCGCGATCGTGGCCTCGCCTTCGTTCATGGAGGCCCTTCCCAGGACGATAGAGGTCTCCGGGACGGATGTGAAGATCAGAGAGTATCCCATCTCCACCATCGAGGACGCCATCATCGCCGCCGTCCGTGCGGAACGCGACAACGCCCTGGCGGTGGTGTGCGCTCCGATCGTCGCCCCTGTCGTGGAGAAGATCCTTTCGATACCCGTCGTACCGATAATGCCCTTGGGCAGCGTGATCAAGGCATTGGACATGGTTAAAGGTATTATCTGAATAAATTAAAATACCGCCTTAACTTTAGAACGTACGCCGGGAGGCATAATGTTCGAACTTCGAGTCGTAAGCAACACCCCTCTGAACGGGATCCAAGACATAAATGTGGTGGCAGAGACGTTCCTCGTGCAGATAGGATACATTCCGAAAGGGTACGACCCCAAGACGCAGGCCGAGAACGTGAGGGAGAGCGTGCCCTACCGCCTCTTCATGGAGTGTTTCATGAGCAGCGCCTCGAAGGCCTGGGCCGTGGAAGAGCTGGCGGCCCTTCTGGGCACCACGAAGCCGACCATATACAGGCACATCAACAAGCTGAAGTCCATGGATCTCCTGGAAAGCGTTGACGTCGAATACGACGGAGCCGTCAGGAAAGGGTACCGCATAAGATACGGGGACCTGTCCAAGGCCTGGAGCTTCACCGAGGCGAACATCGCAATGGCGATGGAGAATTATCGCAAGACCGCCGTCCATTTCCAGACCCTTGCACAGGCGAACAGATGAGCGGCGAACGTGTGCGCGGACTCTGCCGGGATCTGATCGACGCCGCAAAAGCGGAACCTATGAGCAGAGATGAATTCCAGTCCCGCAAGATCAGGCTGTGCCATGAGTACAGACTGGACGAAGTGCCTCCGAACTCGGCGGTCCTGGCATGCGCCGACCCGGATGAAAGGAAGATGCTGGAACACCTCCTTGTGAAGAAACCGATGCGTACAATGAGCGGCGTCGCGGCGGTGGCCGTCATGACGTCTCCGCACCCGTGCCCGCACGGCAAGTGCACATAT
>JAITQH010000057.1 GCA_031288985.1 Candidatus Methanoplasma sp.
CTGAGATCGCCGCCGAAGCTCTCGGGATATCGGTTGAAAGGGCGCAGGACGAGGAGATCGTTTGCGTATCGGAAAACGACGCATGCGGCGTGGACTGCATACAGTTCATACTGTCCTGCACGGTGGGAAAGGGGAATCTCCTGTTCAGACCCACGGGGAAACAGGCATACTCTTTCTTCGACAGGAACAGCGGGAGGTCCGTGCGCCTTGTGCTGAAGGATCTGTCCCGGGACGCAGGAAGGGAAGAGCTGATCGATAATCTGCTGAACGGGCCTGCGGACAAGATATTTGACGCGAAGGCTCCGCACTTCGCCGTCCCCGAAAAGGCGAGGATCTTCAACAGCGTGATCTGCGACGGGTGCGGAGAGTCCGCAAGAGAAGACAAGATCAGGCTTGACGGAGAGAAGAAGCTGTGTCTTGACTGTTATAAGGAGTATTTCCGATCGTTCCTCTGAATTTGGACGGGGACTCTGCGATTTTTGGGCTTAATTCAGCCGGCAGGCCGCTGGGCATGCGCCGAGGATGCCTGCGCATGCCCTTGTTTTTACAAATCAATAACAACATTTTTAATATAAACACATAAACAGTGTTACGAAAATAAAAATTAATATACTATAATTTTGTTGACGGACTTATGAATCCTAAGATTGCAGTTGTGATTCTTGTCGGAGTATTGGTTGCCGCAGGCATATCGATGCCCTTGATCCTTAATGCGAACAACGAAGCCAAACGCGCGTTGGACATGGAGTTGGAGATCTATGGAAACGCCAACGGAGACTGGACGATCGACTCTGCCGATGTCGAACGTCTCGAAAAGATAATATCCGGCGAAGAGGTCAAAACGACCTTTGCCGATGCCAACGGCGACGGCAGGATCGACCAAAAGGATATCGATCAGGTGAACGGCATCATCAAAAACACCGCCTCCCGCATCTGGTTGAAGGATGGCGTCGGCAACGACCGGAACGTAGGCACAAACCCTCAGAGAGTGTTTGCGGAATACCTCAGCAATGTGGAACTCATGCTGATCCTCGGACAGAAGGATAAGATCGTCGGCATCGATGCGGCCGCAGAGCATTTCGGAGACTTTTACTTCGGAAAGGACGGGACCAAGGATCTTACGGTCGTTCAGAGCTCCCACTCCCCTCCGTGGGAAGTGATGGAGGAGCTGGATCTCGACATCATCCTTGCATACAACTGGACCTCGCTTGAGACCAAATGGGAGAAACTCCCTACTGTGGACGTGTTCTACCTCGGAATGTACGCCCCGGGAATCTTGGACAGAGAGGGTTCCTCCTACGTCCAAGCCTACCTGAAAGCGGGATACATCTTCAGGCAGGTGGATCGCGCGGAGGACTACGTAGAGTGGTATCTGGGCACCATGAAGGAGATCAACGACAAATCCGCCGACGTACCAGACGCGGATCGCCCCAGCGTGCTCATGACCGGCGTGGCGCCGTTCACCATGGGTCCGACAAGGCCGTGGACGGTGGCCACCATCATCGATCCCATGGATCAGTCGGCCGTGATGGCAGGGGCCATGACCCTCGGAAAGACCGTGCTGTCTGCGGAGATGTACGCAGGCGGACCCACCCAATCTACATGGAGCGTCGGAGTGGATCCCGAGACCATAGCTGTCACCGACATCGACTACGCGTTCTGTCTGTCGGCAAAGTACAGCTTCGGAGGATCGATATCCGCCACGGCTCCCGACTCGGGATACGGCGTGAAGGACCGCACGGACTTTGACGACTTCCAAAAGATGGCGTCCGAGAACCAGTTCATGGACAATACGCATGTGTACCTCATAACCAACAATCTCAGAGAGGGCGGCTCCGGCGGCCTTCTTCTGACGGCATACATCGCGAAGATCATCTATCCCGATCTCTTCAAGGACATCGATCCTTTGGATTATCACCAAAAGTATGTCGAGTGGATGGGCATTGATGCGGACGTGCGCGAGGAAGCCGTCTTCATAAGCCCTTCGTTCTGAACCAAGGGAGGGTGGAAACCCTCCCCATTTTATTTTATTTGATGTGATGGAACATGTTCTCAAAAGACATAGGGGATCTCACCGAAAGAGAGAAGGTCGTCAGATTATTTGCGCGAAGGGTGATCTTCATCATTGCGATGTTGGTCGTCGTCGCATCCCTCGCCGCATTCTCCATGACTCTCGGAGCGGCGAAGATATCGGCGGCGGATGCGTACAAAGGACTGATCAATGCACTGTTCCCGGACGCGTTCGACATAACCGACAGGACGGTCAGGATAATGGTGAATCTCCGGTCTCCGCGCGTGCTCATGGCGGCCGCGGCGGGAGCCTCGCTGGCGATGGGGGGAGCCATCACCCAAGCGATACTGAAGAATTCCCTTGCTACGCCTTACACCCTAGGAGTTTCGGCAGGCGCCGGGTTCGGAGCGTGCCTCGCGATCCTTATGGGGGTGTCCATCACCGCCGGGACGATAGGGATCATCACGAACGCGTTCATATTCTCGATGATACCCGTGGCCGTCGTGATAGTGGCGTCGAGATTCAGGACAATGAGCCCCATGGCGATGATATTGTGCGGCGTCGCCATATCCTACATATTCGGAGCGTCCAACACGCTGTTCCAATACTTCGGCGACGACGCCTCCGTTAAATCCGTGGTGTTCTGGACCGTCGGCGACCTCAACAATGTCAGCCTTTGGAACCTGTCGTATGTGGGGCCGGTGATGACGGCGGTGTTCATCGCCGGCATGCTCATGGCGAAACGCATCAACGTATTGGGAATGGGGGACGACACCGCAAAGAGCCTCGGGGTCAATGTGGAAAGGATCCGCATGACCGGTCTGATACTGTCCTGCCTCCTCACTGCCACGGTGGTCTGTTTCACGGGGACCATAGGCTTCATCTGCCTGCTCTCTCCGCAGATATCGAAGGTGTTCGTGGGAAGCGACATGAGATATCTGCTTCCGTCCTCCGCGCTGGTGGGGGCGTGTCTGCTGCTCATAGCGGACATGGGGTCCAGGATGCTTATGTCGCCGGTCATGCTCCCGGTCGGTGCGATCACCGCGCTGGTGGGCGGCCCCGCATTCATAATGCTGCTGTTCAGCAGAAGGAAGAACATGACGGGGATCAGAGTATGAGTCCATTCGGCAATATCAGGGATCGCGGCGCAGGGACAGTGGAGAAAAAGCGCGGCATATGCGTGGATCTTGATGTGAACGGCATCCATTTTTCATACGGCGGCTCCCCGATCCTGAAGGGCGTCAGCCTGAAGGTGGGGGCGGGGGAGATCATGGGAGTGCTGGGGCCGAACGGCTCCGGGAAGACGACGTTCATAAAATGCATCAACCGCATCCTCACCCCGTCCCAGGGGGAGGTGCTTCTGGATTCCAGGGATGCGTCCGACATAAGCTCCGGCGAGCTGGCGAAGATGATCGGCTATGTGCCTCAGAACGCATCCTACGACTACACCGCCCCAAACGTATACGAGGTGGTGATGATGGGGCGCTGCCCCCATTCCATGGGGTGGCAGAGCAGCAAGGCGGACGACGACGCGGTATGGACATGCCTGGAAAAGCTCGACGTCGATCATCTCGCCACGAAGGACTTCAGCAAGCTCAGCAGCGGACAGTCCCAGAGAGTGCTGATCGCACGGGCGCTGGCGCAGGAGGCCTCCGTGCTTCTGCTGGATGAGCCGACGAGCAATCTCGATGTGAAGTATCAGCTTGAGGTCATGGACACGGTGAAGGGGCTGGCCGAATCGGAAGGGAACATCGTCTGCGCCATATTGCATGATATGGACACCGCTATGAGATACTGCGACAAGGTCGTCATGCTGGAGAACGGAGAGATAACCGCCGCCGGACCCACGGTCGAAGTTCTAACGCCCGAGAACATCGAGAGGACATATGGGGTCAAGGCGGCCGTGGAATTCATACACGGGAGGTGCAGAGTAATGATCCTTTGATTCAGGGCGGGATTCGTAACAGATGTCCAAAACGCAGATCGGAATCGAATGCCGATCCGCCCTTACCAAGGTTTTATCTACGGTCTCGGCATACGAAGGTTCCCGTTGATAAAAGATGAAGTTGGTTTTCGTCAGCGGCGGAGTTATATCGGGGCTCGGAAAGGGAATAACCGCGTCGTCCATCGGACGGCTTCTTAAGGCCAGGGGCCTCGTCGTTTCTGCGATAAAGATCGATCCGTATCTTAACATCGACGCAGGCACTATGAACCCTTTCGAGCACGGGGAGGTG
>JAITQH010000099.1 GCA_031288985.1 Candidatus Methanoplasma sp.
TCCGCCCTTCCGGATCTGTGGGTTTTCATAGTCGCCCCGCTGATCGGCGCGGCCATAGCGGCGGCGGTCTTTGTCGGACTCTACGGGTGGAAGAAAGCATCCCTGCAGGAAGACGTTTGAAGGGGCGATCCGCACCGGACGTCTTCCCAAAACCTCTTTATTCATTTTCTTCAATATATGAGGTTTGACAGAATTTTATACGTATTTCGTAAATATTATTCGAAATCCACCAATTATTGGGTAATAACTTATGATTAATGATATGTTTGTCGGAAAATACATTAATCATATACATAGGGTTTAAATCAGAGATGGTTATTCCTTGATTTCAGTTGATTCCTAATGGATACAGAAATATGTTGGCACGGAAGAGGAGGACAGGGTATCGTCACCGCCAATGAGATACTCGCCGAAGCCACGATCTATGCCGGGAAGTATGTCAAGGCCTTCCCCGAGTTCGGGCCCGAAAGGATGGGCGCCCCCATAAGGGCGTTCGCAAGGATATCCGACACGCCCATAAGGGTGCACACGCAAGTGTATGAACCCGATATTGTCATAGTCGTAGACCCCACCCTGGTAGGACACGTAGACGTTGCCAAGGGACTCAAAAGCAACGGCATCATCATTGCCAACTTCCCCGGGACCTCGAAAGAGCTCAGGAACGACATCGGCACGACAGCCAAATGCCACGCCGTGGATGCGACGCGCATCTCCACCGAGGAGATCGGGAGGCCGATGGCCAACACGTCCATGCTGGGCGCGCTCGTCAAGCTCAGGCCGATAATATCGTACAAGGAGCTGGAGGAGAACATGATATCCAAGTTCGAGGCCAAGTTGAGCAAATCCATGATAGACAAGAACATTTCAGCCCTGAAGAGGGCATACGAGGAGGTGCAGTGATGGTCAACATGGCAGATTACAAGACCCTGACGATAGGCGACCGCGTCATCACGGCAGGGAACTCGGAGCAGTTCAAGACCGGAGACTGGAGAAGCCTCACGCCTGTTCTCAGCATCGGCAAGTGCATAAACTGCCTCACATGCTGGATCTACTGTCCCGACTCCTGCGTCATCGTCGAGAACGAGAAGATGACCGGTTTCAAACTCAGCCACTGCAAGGGCTGCGGAATATGCGCCGAATCCTGTCCCAAGGACGCCATAGCTATGACGGAGGAGAGAGCATGAGAGGCCACAGCGACATAGCGATCAACGGCGACTCGGCGGTCGCCCTCGCATGGAAGCAGATCGACCCCGACGTCTGTGCGGCATACCCGATCACGCCCCAGACCATCATCGTCGAAAAGTTCGCGGAATACGTCGCCGACGGAGAGGTCACGACGGAATTCGTCTGCGTCGAGTCGGAGCACAGCGCCCTGACGCTCTGCATAACGTCTGCGTCCGCAGGCGCAAGGACATTCACCGCAACGGCGTCCCAAGGTCTGGCGTACATGTGGGAAATGCTCCCGATCGCCTCTTCGATGAGAGTGCCGATCATAATGGCAGTCGCCAACAGGGCCGTCAGCGGGCCGATCAACATCAACAACGACCACGGCGACGTGATGTCTGCGAGAGACTGCGGATGGATAACGCTGTTCGCGGAGAACGTCCAACAGGCGTACGACATGTCGATCGTGGCCCCCAGAATAGCCGAGCACCACGGAGTACAGCTCCCCTGCCTCGTCAACCTGGACGGTTTCATACTCACCCACGCCACGGAAAGGATGTCCCCCATCGACGATTCCGTCGTCAGGAAGTTCGTCGGGGAGCACAAGCCCCTGTATCCGCTGCTCGATGTGAAGCACCCCGTGTCCCACAACCTCATGGACGGCCCCCTGTTCTACTTCCCCCACAAGTACCAGATGGTGGAGGCCATGGACAGGGCCTTGGAGGTCTCCAGAGACATCTTCGCGGAGTTTGCGAAGATATCCGGAAGAGAGTACAAGCTTGTCGAGGAGTACAGATGCGAGGACGCCGACGCCATCGCGATAGTCCTCGGCTCTTCTTTCGGCACCATGAAGGAAGCCGTTGACCAGCTCAGGAACGAAGGCCACAAGGTTGGGGTCGCAATGCCCCGCCTCTACAGGCCGTGGCCGATCGCAGACCTGGCCAAGGTCATGAAGGACAAGAAAGCGGTCATCGTGATGGACAGGCACCTCAGCGTCGGATCCTACGGGCCCATGTTCCCGGAGGTCGTTGCGGCGGCCATCGAGAACGACAAGGTCCCGAAGATGTACAACTACATCTATGGGCTGGGAGGAGCAGACACCATGGTTTCGGATTTCAAGAAAGTGTTCACGGAGCCGCACAGCGGCAAGGCGAAGAGGGTCAACTACCTGGGGGTGGTCCGCTGACCGCCGTCACGCTCAAAGAGCTCAGCAAGACCCCGGACAGATTGGCGAGCGGCCACAGACTGTGCGCCGGCTGCCCGGAATCGATAATCGCCAGACAGGTCCTCATGGGAACCGAAAAAGACATCGTGGTCACCTGTTCCACGGGCTGTTTCGAAGTTTCGACGACGATATTCCCATACACCTCATGGAACGTTCCCTATGTTCACACCGCGTTCGGCAACGGCGCCGCGACATGTGCGGGCGTCGAGACCGCATACCAGGCGCTGAAGAGGAAAGGGAAGATAAACGGGGAGATGAGATTCGTCAACTTCGCGGGCGACGGCGGAACTTACGACATAGGCCTTCAGGCGCTCTCCGGAGCCATGGAAAGAGGCCATAAGATGGCGTTCGTCTGCCTCAACAACGAAGCGTACATGAACACAGGCATCCAAAGGTCCAGCGCGACGGGCATGGGAGCGTCCACCACCACATCGTGGGCGGGAAAGGTCTCCCCCGGAAAGAAGGAGTTCCCGAAGGACATGACGCAGATCATGGCCGCCCATGGGATACCGTACGTGGCGCAGGCAGGCCCCCACGCCTGGAAGGATCTTGTGTCCAAGGCATCCAAGGCATTCGAGTGCGACGGCCCCAGCTTCATAAACGCGATCGCTCCGTGCCCCAGGGGATGGAGGTTCCCCTCCGACCAGACGATAGCCATCTCCCGCCTCGCGGCGGAGACGTGCATATGGCCGCTGTACGAGGTCGTCAACGGCACCGACTATTCTTTGTCGGCGGAGAGTCAGAGGATAGCGGACGGCAAGGCGGAGAAGAAGCCCATCACCGAATGGATAGACTCGCAGGGCCGCTTCAAACATCTGAAAGATCCCAAGTGGGCATCGGTCGTCGAGAGCATCCAGGCCGAGACGGATCGCAAGTGGAAGTCCCTCCTAAGGCTCTGCGGCCTCTGAGGGCAAACGGGGGGCAACCCCCTTTTCTTATATTTTTGACTCCGGCCGCAGACATCCGCCGGCAGGGGCGATATCATTTCCCGCCCTGCATGATCGCCTGCGTTCCGGCAAAACCATTGACCTGATTCTGACGCCATCGGTTGGATCCGTGCGGTTTTGGAATGTTGGACAAAATGACGGCATGGACTTGACGGCGATGTGCGGTCAAGCCCGAAGGATCCGTTGCTCAGGGAAGCCCCTGCCCGCTTCACCAGATCAGGAACACTGCCAAGAATCCAAGCCCCGCGCCCGCGATCGCAGTCACGCAGTTGTTGGTGTATTTGGAGATCACTCCGTGCGACTCCAAGGTGGCGCCAAGCAGGCTGTCGAGGAAGCATCCCGCCAATCCCATGAGGATCGGGACGCCCATCGCAAGATCCAATTCCTTGTATATTATAAGCCAACCGATGACCGCTGTGACGAGCGACCCCGCGAAGGCCGCGCCGGTGCCCAGAGGCGAGATCCCCCCGTTGGTGCCTCTCTTGACCCTTCTGAGGTTGGTGATCAGCCATACTCTGCCGTCTTTGACGCCCACCTCGCTTGCCAGAGTGTCCGCGGCGGCAACTGCGAGGGTGCTTAGGAACGCCACAGTCAGCTCCAGATCGTATTCGTTTCCAATGAATCTGTTGATAAGCATGTATGCGACGGCGACCGTGCACGGCGGCAGCCCCACTCCAAGCACGTTCTTGTATGTCCTCTCTCCCGCTGTTCCTTCCTGAAGCCCCGAGGCGATCTTCTCACCAATGTTCATGCGGGTGGCTACAAGACCTACGGCAGTGAACAATATCAGCACCACAAGCCATTCGAAAGACCCGAACAGACCGACAATATATCCAACGAACATCGAGGCGACAGCCCCGCCTAATGTGAGCATCCTCATTTTGTATGCCACAACAGACAATAGAGCGGACAGGACCAGCGCCGCCGCCATTTGGGCCAGGAAATCCATGGAGATGTGATGAGCATCAGAGATATAAAGATACGGAAATATGCGAAAGAGGAACAAAAGCAATTATTCAGCGCACTTTTTGAAGAATCTCCAGCGCGTACTGTATGCAGAGGGCCTTGTCCTTCAGCGGGAAG
>JAITQH010000107.1 GCA_031288985.1 Candidatus Methanoplasma sp.
TTTCCCGCGGCGGAGCCAAGGGCATATTCTATTCCATATCTCGACCGTAAAGGACGGCGGCGTCAAGAGGCGCTATGTGGCATTCTTTCTCATGCATGTTCCTCTGCATCGGACGTTGAGGTCTGTTCCGATGAAACATAAGTAATATTAGTGGTCATTTAAATGACATAATATGTAATATTTTTAATATATATTCGTAATACTGCAACAATATGAACCATGGATGCGGAAGCTCGGCCGCCATACGGGACGACGGCATAAGGAGGATAGCGTTCTACGGCAAGGGAGGGATAGGAAAATCCACGACCGCGTCCAACGTGTCCGCCGCCATGGCCGATCTCGGCCTTAGGGTGATGCAGATCGGATGCGACCCCAAGGCAGATTCCACGAGCCTTTTGGCGCCGGGAAAGAGATCGAAGACCATATTGGAATGCATCGATGAGGATCGCCGCGACCTTGACGCGATGACGGCCGAAGGATACGGAGGCGTGATATGCGCAGAGTGCGGCGGACCGCGTCCCGGGACGGGGTGCGCCGGCAGAGGGATCATCGTCGCATTCGAGATATTGGAGGAGTTGGGAGCGGTCCGGACATACCGCCCCGATGTGATAATCTACGATGTACTGGGCGATGTGGTCTGCGGCGGTTTTGCGATGCCGATACGAAACGGATACGCCAAAGACATATTCCTTGTGACCTCGGGAGAGGCCATGTCCGTTTTTGCGGCCAAGAACATAGCTCTTGCGGTGGATGATATGAAACAAATGGGCTACGCCCGCCTCGGCGGCATAATTCAGAATTCAAAAGGAATGGAATCCGAGGACAGCCTCGTCGACAAGGCGGCCGCAGACATAGGGACCGACGTCCTCATCAGGATACCGCGCAGCGGAACGGTTCACGAATGCGAATCCGAGGGAACGACCGTGATCCAAGGCCGGCCGAACTCGGCGCAGGCCGCGTGCTACCGCCGCTTGGCGTCAGAGATCCTTGCGAGGACCGAAGGCGCCGCCGGGTGCATGAGGCAGGAATGATCGGAGGCGATGCAATGGGAAAAAGAGGAATAATGATAATGGGCCACGGATCGACCATGGCATTCAACAGGGCCGTGATGGATCTTCATGCGGGCATACTGAGGAAGAGAGGGTTCGGCAATGTATACGTAGGATACAACGAAGCGTCCGACCCCCTGATATCCGTTGCATTGGAGGACATGGCGGCGGACGGCATCGACGAGATCCTGTGTCTGCCATTCTTTATCGCGTCCGGGCTTCACATGACGCGGGACATACCTGCGAAACTTGGCATCCCCGGAAACGTCCCCGAAGCCGTATCCGATGTGAACGGCCGAAAGGTCAGGATCCTTTTCGAGGAGCCTTTCGGCAAAGATCCTCTGCTGACCGACATACTCAAAAAGAAAATAGAAGAATTGGACGAAGGCATGGAGAAGGTCGGCGTAGTAATAATGGGCCACGGATCGAAGCTTCCGTACAACCAAGAGATCGTGCAGTTCCATGCCGAGGCCCTGCGCAAGATGGGATACGACGCGTGCATAGGCTTCAATGAGATGAACACGCCCACAATCGACGAGAGCCTTGAGATGATGTTGGACAACGGGGCGGAGCATGTCATAGCGCTGCCGCTCTTCATCGCCCTCGGCAAGCACCTTATGGCGGACATCCCTCCCCGTCTGCATCTTCAGGCGGGCGCTTACAGAGGAACATATGAGCACAAGGGGAGGAACGTCCTGATATCTTGCGCCCATCCCATAGGATCCGACCGCAGGCTGTCCGACCTGTTGGAGGCAAAGATAAAGAAACATTACGGGTGACCCGATGCGCGTTCTGATAATGGACATGACCCACGGAGGGGATATACTCGCCGAGGAGTTCCTGAAGAACGGCGACAGCGTGCTGTGCGCCGACGTCTACGGAATAGCTCCACAATCCCTGAAGGAAGAGCTGGAAAAGAAAGGGGCCTCGGTGTGCGGCCCCGTACCGAAGGACAGGTACGATCTGAAGGTCGCCCCGGCGCACTGTCCGGACGCACTCGCAAACGGCTCGGAATGGGACCGCAGCATGACGTTCCATGAGGCGGTGGGGAAGTTCATCGCAGACAGGAGGTTCCGCATCGAGGTCACCGGGGTCAAAGGAAAGACAAGCACATGCTATCTCCTTGCGCATGTCCTCGATGCTGCCGGCCTCGACGTGTTTCTTCACACGTCCCGCGGTCAGGGAATGTACAGAAACGGATCGCACACAATCGACCGCAGGATGAGCATCGCCCCCACTTCGATGCTCAGATTTCCGGCCGGGGACTTCACGGCGATCGCGGAATGCTCCTTGGGAGGTTCCGGGAAAGCGGACATCGCAGCGATAACCAACCTTGCGGAGGACTACGGCATCGCCAAGAACACCCGGCGTGCGTCCGATTCAAAAGCATCGATATTTTCAGACGGCGTGAACATAGTTCCGAACGGCGAGATCGGGATATGGTCGAAGTACGGCCACGCGCTGCGCGGATGCGGCGGCAGAATAACCGTAACAAGGAAAGCATCCTTGGGCGGGTCTGTCGGGATCTCGGCGGAGTACGGCGGCCGCAGAGAGAACGCAGACCTCGACGCATCATATCTTTCCATCCAATATCTGGAATCCATGGAGCTCGTGCTGGAGATATGCGAAGAGATGCGCATTCCCGCCGAAACCGTCATGCGTGCACTTTCAACTTTTAAAGGCGTGCCGGGAAGGGGCGAGATCGTCTTCGCCGACGGGCGTACGACGATACGCGAACGCAACCCGGGGATATCGCACCTGTCGGTGGCAAGGACGCTCGAGTGCGTCAGAGAGATGGGCGCACTCGACGGCGCCATAGCCGTGTTGGATCCTGTGAACAGGAAGGTCTGCGACAAGATGGACGCGGATGCCATACGATCCGCCGCGTCCGGGTTCGGGATAGATCTGATAATAACAGACGGAAAAGGCGGGCGCCCGGACATCCCCGCAGACAGGAAGACGGTAATAGAATTCATCAAGGAAGGATTTCAATGAGCGCAATCATCCACCCCCGCCCCAATCCGATAGTGGCGGCCCTATACACCCTAAGAGACATGGAAGTGGAAGTGTCCGTGATACATGGACCGGCCGGATGCGGGTTCATGGCCGCCAGGATGCTCGAGCTCGCAGGCATGAGGGTGGTCACTTCAGGCATGAGGGAGAAGGATCTGGTGTTCGGAGGCGTGAAACCTTTGACGGAGACCCTTAAGACCGTGAAAGAGAAGTTCGACCCGAAGACCGTAGCCGTGGTGGGCACATGCTCAAGCATGATAATAGGAGACGACGTCTCTGCGGCGATAAGGGCGGCGAACATCGACTGCAACGTGTTCCCCGTGGATTGCCACGCCTGCATGGGAGACAACACCCTCGGCGCGGTCAAAGCGCTTGAAGCCGGGAGGGACGCAGGGATCATAGGCGCCGAGGAGGCGCAAAGGCAGAAGCGGCTCCTGCAGGCGGCCACGCAGATGGAGAGGACGTCAGGCCTGACGTCGAAAGAGTATCTTCAACCCACACAGGGTCCGACGAAGCTCGCCGTATGCAGACGTATAGTGGACAACCTTCGCCAAGGGAAGAAGGTGGCTGTGGTAATGCTCGCAAAAAAGGAATTGGCGTACCGCTTCGCAGACGTGCCGCTGTCGGTGGACGAGGCGCGCAGAGCGCTTGGAGGAAGCGTCTTCACGGTCGCCAACCTTGATCCGGAGAAAGGGCTTCCGAGGATAAGGAGATACGCAAGAGAGATATCGGAGGATCTTGAAAACAAAGGCGTCAAGATCGACGAAGTGATCGGCGGACTCGACGAATACGCCGTCATGGGGGAGGAGGCGCAGGCAGCCGTCGAGAGGTTCGGCCCCGACCTGCTGATCTTGGCAGGCCTTCCCCACGCATATCCCGGAATGAGCCGGGACGACATCCTCATCACCGACCAGCCGCGCCAATTGTTCAATTATCTGTCGTCGGGGTATTCGCATGCGGTGGGCGAGATATCATCTCATTCCATGGTAATGAACGTTCACGGCATAGTGCCCACCGAGACAGGAGACACTTTGAGAGAGATCGCAAGGGGATGACATGGCCGGCGTAGTGATATCCGGTACAGGCAGCGGCGTCGGAAAGACGTCGGTGGCGGTCAGCCTCATGATGAGGATGTCCGAGAAGATGAAGGTTCAGCCCTTCAAGGTCGGCCCCGATTTCATAGACCCCGCATACCACACCGCCGCCACGGGAAGGCGCTCCCGGAACCTGGATTCGTTCCTCATGTCGGAAAGATCCATAAGATCTCTGACGGCATATGCCTCGGCGGGATCTGACATATGCATCGTGGAAGGGGTGCGCGGACTGTACGAGGGTTCATCCGGCAGCGGCGACAGCGGTTCGACGGCGGAGATAGCCAAGATGTTGGGATTCCCCGTCATTCTCGTGGTGGACGCATCATCCCTGAACCGGAGCGCGGCGGCCATCGTGAACGGGTTCAAAGCGTTCGACCCATCCGTGGATGTCGCAGGGGTGATACTGAACAACGTATCCGGGCCGCAGCACGAGCGGAAACTTCTGGAAGCGATGGCGGCATACACGGACGTCAGGACGCTCGGATGCATAAGGAAGGATCCGTCCAAAGTTCTGCAGCAGAGATATCTGGGACTCAAGACCGTCCGCCCCTCGGAAAGAGGGGCCGCCGACGCGCTGAAGGATCTGACGTCGTGCATCGACATCGAGGCGGTCGCGGAGATCGCGGACAGGGCCCCTGCCCCTTCATGCGAAGCGTCTCTGCCGTACGACGTCTCGGACGGCGCCGGCCTTACGGCCGCCGTTCCCAACGACGACGCCTTCTGCTTCTGTTATCATGACAATATCGAATGCATGCGTGCGTCAGGCGTCAAAGTGATCGAGTTCAGCCCTGCGGCCGGCGACAGGCTTCCCGACGCCGACATATACTATCTTGGCGGGGGGTACCCCGAGCTGTTCGCGTCGGAGATATCGGCCAACACGGATTTCACGGAAGGGCTGAAGACCGCCTGCGGCGACGGCAGGCGCGTGGTAGGGGAATGCGGCGGCCTCATGGTAATGTGCTCGGAGATAGTCGACGCGTCGGGAAACGCTCACAGGATGGCGGGGATCTTCGATGCGGAGGCGAAGATGACGGGCAAACGCCACGGGCCGTCATACGTCGTCGCCGAATCACCTTCGGGCAGGGCGGTCAAAGGGCATGAATACCATTATTCCGACGTGTTCCTTCGCAGGAAGTACGAATACAGATACGAACTATCCAGAGGAGCAGGCATCGATTCCGGCCGCGACGGCATCGTAAACGGACGAAGCATAGGGACGTACATGCATCAGCACGTGCTGTCTTCGGAGAAATGGATGGACGATCTGATCGACGGCCTGTGATCAATTCCTTACGCCCGACGTCGACCGGGATCCTATCAGCAGTATGATGAGTATCGGTCCGCCAACGAACGCGGTTATGGCTCCGACAGGCAGCATTATGGGAGCCATCACAGTCTTTGCGGCCAGATCGGC
>JAITQH010000117.1 GCA_031288985.1 Candidatus Methanoplasma sp.
GCGGAGAGTCCCGAGTCCATAACCGTCGACGGCAACAAGGCCGTCACGGCGCACTTCGGAACGACCTCGAACACCAGGACGCTCGCGCTGAACATAACCGGCGGAACAGGAACGATATCATACTCGTACCTCGGCGGCACGGTGCACGGGACGGTCTCGGTCAACACGACCATAACCTCGCCCAGCGATCAGACGGTATTATTGGAGGCGGCGGGAACCGGAACCGATGCGTTCCAATACTGGACCGGCGACCTTACAACCGCGCAATATCAGGCATCGGTGAGCTTCTCGACGGTCGGCAAGACTGTCACGGCGCACTTCGGCCCGAGCGTGGACACCAAGACGCTCACGCTGAACAAGGCGGGAGGAACCGGAAACATATCGTATTCGTACTACTCCGGCACGGTTCACGGAACGATCCTGTCCGCCGATCTCAACCGCGTGATAACCGTGCCTGTCGGACAGGCGGTATCTCTCACGGGAACGGGAACGGGAACCGACGTCTTCCTGAGTTGGACAGGCGGCCTCGTTTCTACCGTGAGTCCCGATTCCATAACCGTCGACGGCAACAAGATCGTCACGGCCAATTTCGGATCCCCTGTTGCAACGAAGACGCTTACGTTCAAGCTCAGCGGAGCGGGGATCATAACGTATTCCTACGTCAACGGCACGACAATAACCGACACAGTCTCTGTGACCAACACATCCATAACCGTGCCGCAGGGCACGGTCGTGACATTGGACGCGGTGGGAGTCAGTCCGTCCGCATTCAGGTATTGGACCACGGACCTTCACACAGCACAGCACAATGACTCGATCACTGTCAGCGCCAACAAGACCGTCACGGCCAATTTCGGACCGGCCTCGGCCACATACAATCTGGATCTCAACCTCATCGGAGGCGACGGAGAGATATCGTACAACTACTCCCACGCCGGCAACTCCGTCTTTGGAGTGGTGTCTCTAAACACGCCGATCTCCGTCCCGGACGGAACCACCGTCTCTCTGAGAGGAGAAGGAACGGGATCGTATGCGTTCCAGTATTGGACGGGCCACGTAATTTCCGCGTACGCCTCGAGCAGCCTTACGGTCTCGGGCTTGGACGCCGTGGCGAATGCCAACTTCGGACTCGCCGCCGACACGAAGTACCTGACCGTCAACATATCCGGACCGGGAGTCGCGTCGTACTCCTACACGCACGGAGGCAACACCATCTTCGGCATGGTGACGGCGCCTACTCTGTCGGCCCCGATCAACACGGTCGTGAGCCTTACCGCAACCGGACCCAATCCGACATGGACAGGGGGCGTGGACGTTGTCGGTTCGACGACCAGCGCAACATCGACGCTCACCGGCAACAAGACCGTCAATGTGGTATTCATCGCGGCGGCGGTCATGTACACCGTGACGGCGGCCCCCGACACCGGTTCGACGATAACGCCGTCCGGACCCATCCCGGTCGCGGAGGGAGGAAACGTTACACTGGTGTTCACCGCAGGCCCCGGCTACAAGATAGTCAACGTCACCATCGATGGACTGAGCAACCCGTCCGTCGCCGAACTCGGCTCGTACACGTTCTCCAATGTGGACGGCAACCACACCTTCAGCACAACAGTCATACCCGCCGCACCGACCGGAGACAGAGACCCCATCGGCGGAGACAACTCCGACAACTCTGTCAACCCCGGCAACGAAAAGAAAGGCGCCCGCAAGCTTTTCGGCGGTTCGGACACCGCGACGATCCTTGCAATCATCTTTGCGATCCTTGCAGGCTTTGCGATCTTCTGGTTCATATTCGGACCCGGAAGAGTGTTCAAAGTGATCAAGGTGTCCTCGGACGTCGCCATCATCGGCAAGGACAGGGCGCGTTACAAGAGGGCGTACCTCTTCAACACCGACGGCGATGCGAAAGTGAGATACCGCGTAGGAAAGGACGGAGACTGGGAGGTCCCCGCCCGCACCGACAGCGGATATGAGATACCGAAGGAGGATGTAGTGGGAGAGATAACAATAGAAGCGGAATGAGCATCCTCGGACGCAAACCGAAACATTTTACCAAACACTTTCAAACCCCTTCTCCGCCGCCCGCATCGTTCGAGCGATTTTTCAGCACCGTTTGGAATAAAAACACGTTCCTTTGCAGGCACAGCATAACATGTCCGGTTCGGGACAGCATATGGTTGGATGTATAATCCAATAAATACTTGAACGACCATCGCCGCGCCATGTCAGGCAAGTTGATGCTATGCGCGGCAGATCGTCGTTTCGACGGTTCGGACGATATCGGAGAGGATGAGGAAAGGCACATACGGGAATCGGACGTCATAGTGTGTTTCGTCAGGGTGCCGGGGGAGAAGTGTGCATGCCTTGAGAGCATGAGGCGCCGTTTTGACCTGAGAGGAAAGAGAATGGTGGAGATGTCGGACTCCGATGCGGGAACAGGATGCGACGCCGCCGATATGATCGGAAAGGCGCTCGAAGCAGGGAACAATGTGACGGTCATAATGCCCTCGGACCGTTGCGGCGACCTGTGGCTGCGGCTCTGCGGTCGTCTTAAGGCATACTGCCGCGAGATCCCGACGGCGTCGTGAACATCGGAGGCTTGCGGACAGCGGCCGCGAGCATCATCCGCAGAGCGCGGCCTTGCACCCAACCTCCCGGGCACAGGGAAGTTTTGAACACAAGAGTTATTTAAACCTTAGTTAATGAACGGCGCATGACGCAGAAAAGAAATCTTATTTCGGTGCTTGACATGAAGGACGAATGGTCCGAGCTGGTGGAACTGGCGATCAAGCTCAAGGCGGAGCGCGGGAACCACAACGCGCCGCTGGACGGAAAGACCCTTGCCATGATGTTCGAAAAACCCAGCACAAGGACGAGGATATCTTTCGACGTTGCCATAACAGAGCTGGGAGGCCATGCGCTGTACATAGACGTCTCGAAGATGCAGATGGGGCACGGGGAGACGGTCGAAGACACCGCAAAGGTGATGAGCAGGTTCGTCCACGGCATAATGTACCGTGCGTTCGACTACAAGATGATGGACAAGATCGGCGACAACTCCTCCGTGCCCGTTATAAGCGGCCTCGACGACCTGGAGCATCCCTGTCAGGCGCTTGCGGACATGGTGACCGTCAAAGAGAAGAAAGGCGGGTTCCGCGGGCGCAAACTGGTGTATCTCGGAGACGGGAACAACGTATGCAACTCGCTTCTGTACGCCGCCGCCATATTGGGATTGGACATGGTGGCCTGCTGCCCCGCCACAAGGATGCCGAACGCGGAGATAATGCTGGCCGCCGCACGCATCGCAGACGCCAACGGCAGCAGGATCACCGCATCACACGACCCTGCAGAGGCATGCGTCGACGCGGATGTGCTGTACACCGACACATGGATATCCATGGGCGACTCGACCCCCGAGGAGACGGCGCTCAAGCTTTTCAAGATGTATCAGATCAACGACGGCCTTCTTTCCATCGCCAAGAAGGACTGCATCGTGATGCACTGCCTTCCGGCGCACAGGGGCCAAGAGATCACCGGCGACGTAATGGACGGGCCGCACAGCGTTGTGTTCGATCAGGCGGAGAACCGTCTGCACGCCCAAAAAGCAGTCCTCTACAAACTGCTCAAATGACCTGAGAGGATATTATATCCTCGGCGGCGTCCAGAAACTCCTTCTCCCTTCCTTTGGGTATGGTGGCGCCGGCCGCCACGCTGTGGCCTCCGCCATACCCTCCGACCCTCTCGGATGCGGTCTTCATGACGAACGACAGATCCAATCCGCGGTCTGTCAGAACGCGGGCCGCCCGCGCGGACACCTTGACCCCGTCGTCCGCGTCCGCGAAAGCCAGGATGGGCAGATCCTTTTTCGCATCCCCTGAGTTGAGAAGCATACCCGCCACGATCCCAACGACCGTCTCCCTGATGTTCGCGCCCGCATCGAAGTACTGCACAAAGCGGCGTTCGCGCATCAGGCGGTTCTCTTTGACGTAAGACAGGGCGTTGGAGA
>JAITQH010000004.1 GCA_031288985.1 Candidatus Methanoplasma sp.
ATCTGCCGCGACCAAGGAAGTGTTGAACGAACTCTGCAGTTCACATTGCGGCACCATTCCGATACGATCCATTCATTTGTTCGACAGGGCGTCCGGCCGTGTTCGCAAGCAGAGGCAGAGGGTTCATGTGTGAACTTTCCATCTTGCTCCGACAATCCGACAATCCGACGCGTCGAGGCCTATACCTTAATTTAAAATAACTTATTTGTTATTTTATAGGAATAAATTGCAATTAATATAATTTATTTGTTAATTTAATGTAAAACATTTTATCTGTGGAGCACAATCTTCCCATAATGTACATTCCCTCAGATGCATATGAGTTGTCGGATGCGGATATAGTTCGGATGATGGGAGAGAAGCTGAAGACGATACGGCTGAACAACAACATCACCCGAGATCAGCTCCGTCAGGCGTCGGGAGTGCACGTCAAGACCATAGGGGATCTGGAAAGCGGCAAGAATGTTACGCTGTCGACGCTCATAGCGGTGCTCAGGGGACTCCGCAGGCTCAACCTGCTGGACTGCCTTCTGGAGGATGAAGGGATAAGCCCCATACTTGCGTACAAGATGCAGGGCAGGGCGCCGAAGCGCGCCACGGGGCGCTCGTCGGATGCACAGAACAGGAGGATGAGGCTTTGAGCGCCGCCGTAAAGGTCAACATATGGGGCAGGCCCGTAGGCGCCGCCGTTTGGGATCGGCGGACGGGATGCGCAAGATTCCAGTTCGATCCGGAGTTCGTAAGGAGCGGCGTCGAACTGTCGCCTGCGGTGATGCCGCTGTCCAATGACATATATTCCTTCGAGTCTCTGGACAGAAACGCATACAAAGGCCTCCCGGGAATGCTGGCCGACTCTCTTCCGGACAAGTTTGGGAACACCCTCCT
This sequence comes from Candidatus Methanoplasma sp., assembly GCA_031288985.1. Classification (GTDB taxonomy): domain Archaea; phylum Thermoplasmatota; class Thermoplasmata; order Methanomassiliicoccales; family Methanomethylophilaceae; genus Methanoplasma. The sequence goes on from JAITQH010000004.1 coordinate 886, forward strand.
CGACATATGGATGCGGCGCGGCGGCGTGAATCCCGACAGATTCACCTCCTTGGACCGCCTCTGCTACACCGGAAAACGGGGAATGGGCGCATTGGAGTACGAACCCGCCCTGACGGAAGGTCGGGGCGCAGAGAACGTGGACATGGATGCGCTCTCATCCTTGGCGGCGGAGGCGGTCAGGGAACAGGAGGGAATGTCCGCCGATCTCATGAACGACGGCATTGAGGATCTCATATCGCTGGGCACATCCGCCGGCGGCGCCCGGGCCAAAGCCATCATCGCACTCAACGGGTCAACGATGGAGATCCGTTCCGGGCGCGGCGTTCTCCCCGACGGATTCTCCCATTGGATCGTAAAGTTCGACACCGAACAGGAGGTCAAACGGGGATTCTGCATGGTGGAGCATGCATACCACAGGATGGCGGCGGAATGCGGGATAGAAATGAGCGAATGCCGTCTTCTGAAAACGAAGAACGGAACCCACTTCCTTACGAAAAGATTCGACCGCATCGGATCCGAGAAGGTGCACATGCAGACCCTGTGCGCCATGGCCCATTACGACTTCACCAAGCCCGGGATCCACTCCTACGAGCAGCTCTTCTCCGTGATGCGCCGCATAGGTCTGCCGGCGGCCGACGCGGAGCAGATGTTCAGACGGGTGGCGTTCAATGTCATCATGAGAAACAACGACGACCATACGAAGAACACATCCTTCATGCTGCCGAAGGGCGGAAGATGGGGGCTGGCCCCTGCATATGATATAACATTCGCGTACAAACCCGGCAACAGATGGCTCCAAGAACACCAAATGTCCGTCAACGGGAGGACCTTCGGCATAACAAGGGAGGATCTGATGTCGCTTGCACATTCCGCAGGCGTGAAGAAGGCGGCGGATATCATCGACGGGACGGAATCGATATCATCCGAGTGGAAGGATTTCGCAAAGGACAGCGGCGTGCCGGACGCCACGCGCGAAAGGATCGGAGACGCGATGCGCGGCGGCCTCGGATCGTTCTGATGGCGGCATCCCCGCCCATGGGAGCAAAAAGATAAGATCGACGGCGGGCAGGACCCGCCGTCTTGTTCACTGTTCGGCGGCGCTGATGCCGATCACGATGTCCTTGCCGGTCACATCCCAGGTCCTCACTTCGTCCCCTCCGGGGCTGTCGGTGAAGACAAGCTTCTTTGCTCTGACCTCATTGGAGATGTGATCCTTCCAACCGTCGAACAGTCCGACGAGGCGGGGTTCGGCGCTGACGTCGCAGTTGATGTACTGCTCCACGTTGAGCTTCATGTCCTTCCTCATCTGCTGTATCCTGCGGATCAGTTCTCTTGCGTAGCCTTCCGCTTCGATCTCCGGGGTGACGTCGAAGTCGATGACCAGCGTTCCTTCTTCGAAAGGCACGGCCTCTCCCTCGCCTCCGCCGTAGACTATCTCTTTGACGTTCCCCTGCTGGGCCAGAACGTCGTTGAACACTTTGACCGCATCGTTCACGGAGGCGTCGTTCCCGCGGACGAATATCCGCTTCAGAGGCCATCTGAGCTTGCTGCCCATCTTCGCCCTCTCGGAAGCGACGATCTCTATGATGTTCTGGACCAGGTGCATGCTGTGCTCCAGGCCGTCGTCGAGGAGTTCCCCGTCGCAGACGACCCAATCCTCCATGTGCACCGAGAGCTTCGTTCCTCCCATGTGCCTGTACACCTCTTCGGATATGTGCGGAGCGACGGGTGCAAGCACGAGGGCCGCGGTCATCACCGCATAATGCAGCACGAAATAGGAAGCGGTCTTGTCGTTGGCGGAATCCGCATCCTCCGTCCAGCTTCTGTCCCTCACCAAGCGGACGTACCATCTGGAAAGATCGTCCAGAATGTAATCCTCCGCCGCGCGTGCGACCTTGTGCAGCTCCCTGGCCTCAAGCCCTTCGGTGACGGTGCGTTTGAGCTTCTCGGTCCGGGACAGCATCCACTTGTCCTCGCACCTGAGGTGGTCGAACACAGACTCCAAGGTATGTTCGTCGGGGTCGTAGCCGTCGATGTTCATGTACGTGGAGGCGAAATTCACAACATTCCAATACGTGTTCAGGATCTTCCTGGCGTTCTTGGGGCCGTCCTTCTGGAATGCGGTGTCCTCCCACGGGGCGTTCGCCTTGATCATATACAGCCTGAGAGAGTCGGCGCCCAGTTCGTTGATTATCTCCAGAGGCTCGATCACGTTGCCGAGCGACTTGGACATCTTCTGCCCTTTGGGATCCAGCACCCACCCGTGCATCATGACCTCGTCGTACGGAGCGTGTCCAAAGGACACGGTCCCTGCGCCGAGCTGGGTGTAGAACCATCCTCTGGTCTGGTCGTGCGCTTCCACGATGAAGCGCCCTCTGCCGCCCCACGCCTCGAACTCCTCCTTCTTCGCGGGATATCCCATCTGGGCCCATCCCGCCACTCCGGAGTCGAACCACACGTCCAAGACGTCCTTTACGCGGTTCATGGTCTTCCCGCATTTGCCGCATTTGAACGTCACCCCGTCGATCCACGGCCGGTGCGTGTCCATTCCCTCGGTGTATCCGTCGCCTTCGCGCAGTTCATTGTACTGCCCCACGACGCGCACATTTCCGCATCCGCACTCCCACACCGGGAGCGGTATGCCCCAATATCTCTGACGGGTCACGCACCATTCCCTCGCGCCTTCGACCCAATTCTTCTCCCTTGACGCGCCCGCCCAGTCGGGGACCCATTTGACGCGTTCGATCTCCTCCAGCATCTTATCCTTGATCTTGGGGATGTCTATGAACCACTGGCGGGTGTTCCTGTATATTATCGGGGATTTGCATCTCCAGCAGTGTCCGTACCTGTGTTTTATCTTGCCGGAATTCAGGAGAAGCCCTTTCTCGTTCAGGTATTTCACGATGTCGTCGTTGACGGTCTTGACCTTCTTCCCCGCCATCATCGGGAACCCGTCGGTGAACCTTCCGGCCTCACCCACGGGGCAGAAGGGCGCCAGGCCGTATCTCTTTCCCGTGTCGTAATCGTCGGGGCCGAATCCCGGCGCGGTGTGCACCAGACCCGTGTTGTCGTCTTCCACGTAGTCGGCGAGCACGACCTTGTACGTCCAGTCCGTCCTCAGGAGGGCGTCGGGGGCGATGTCGAACGGAGGGAGGTAGCTTTTGCCTTCAAGATCCTTTCCGGTGCATTTTTCGAGGATCTCGAAGCTCTCGTATCCTCCGGCTTTCATAACATGCTCGGTTCTGGACCCCATGCAGACAACCGTCTCTTCCCCCTTCTCCCCGAAGAGCCTCGCCCTGACATACGCCATGTCGGGATGGGCCGCGACGGCCATGTTGGAGGGCAGCGTCCACGGCGTGGTCGTCCATATGACCAAGGAGACGGCCGGCTCGTCCTTCAGGGGGAATCTTACGATCACGGAAGGATCGGTCTCGTCCCAATACTCTATCTCCGCCTCGGCAAGGGCCGTTTCGCACCTGGGGCACCAGGTCACGACCCGGTGGGCGGGGCCGAGCAGCCCCTTCTCGTATGCTTTGGACACGGTCCACCATGCGGACTCGATGAAATCCGGCATAAGAGTCTGGTAGGGATTGTCCCAATCCATCCACACTCCGAGCTGTTTGAACTGCTCCGTCATGCTTACGCGGAGGTCGTTCGCGAACTTCTTGCAGGTGTCTACGAACTTGTCTATGCCTATCTCTTCTATCTCCTTCTTGGAGTGGACGCCGATCTTCTTCTCCACCTGCACTTCGATGGGAAGCCCGTGCATGTCGAAGCCGGGCTGGTCGCGGACGTTGTATCCCTTCATCCTCCAATAGCGGATTAGGATGTCCTTGACGGTCTTGTTCATCGCCGTCCCCAGGTGGATGGATCCCGTGGTGTACGGAGGTCCGTCGAGGAAATTGAATCTCTCCCCTGCGGATCTCAGTTCTTTGGTCTTCTCATAGGCGTGCTCGGATTCCCAGAATGCCCGGATCTCCTTCTCTATCGTCGGTGCGTCATAATTCGCGCGGACCTGCTTTATCATCGCTAATCCTCTTGCGCCGGGTAAGTCTTGCCCGGGCGGTGATGCGGGAATCTGTCGCTTCGTTATATAGTTAAGCAGGCAGAAGCGGGGTTGGAAACGCCGTCCCGACAGGTTAATACGGCCGTTCCGCCCTTCCGACGCATGGAGTGGGATGCGTGACCTCCGAGAACGGCGGCAAAGATTCGAAGGATGGATCCGTCGAAGCATTTCTTGGGGCCGCAAGAGGGCACTGCGCCGAGGGGGAATACGACAAAGCCTTGGAATTGTACAAAAAGGCATTGAACGCCTGTGAGGAGGCCCTCGGTCCGGAACACCCCGACTCCGTCTCGATCTGCGACGAGATCGCCCGCGTGCACAGCATGAACGAAGAATTCGATGAATCCATTGAATGGTACCGAAAGGTCCTGGCGATCGAAGAGAAGACCCTCGGCCCCGAACACCCGGACGCCGCGACGACCCACAGCAGGATCGGAAACGCGTATTATGAGAACGGAGACGACGATAAGGCCTTGGACGAACACCGCAGGGCGCTGGAGATCCGCGAGAAGGCGCCGGTCCCGGACGGTCCGGCCATCGCCCTGACATGCCACAGGATCGCGGCGATATACGA
>JAITQH010000095.1 GCA_031288985.1 Candidatus Methanoplasma sp.
GAAAGACGCCATGAAGCATGACGCATCCGTCAGGGAACGGGGCGTGTCGGCCGCGACGGCGGAAGCGGGAAGGCGCGCCCTGTCGGAGCAGAGGGTCTTGTCGGACTCGGCCGTCCTCAGGAAAAAGATCGAGGATCTGGAATTCGATGTTGAGATACTCGACAAAGGGCGTTCCATACTCGCAGACAAACTGAACGCCGAGAGAAAGAACGCCGCGAAACTGCAGGAGATGCTCGACAACTCGGCGTCCAAGCTGAACGCGGAGAAGGAAACGTCGGCAGAAGCGGCCGACGCCAGGGACGAGGCTTTGGGATATGCGGCCCGCGCCCGCGACGCGGGATTCCGCGCCGGAAAGGAGGCCGCCGAGGCCGAGATCGAGGAACTCCGCGCGAAGGCGGGCATGCCTGCCGACACGCTTCGGAATACTCCGGAAACGGATGCGGTCGGAGGCGGTGAGACCGTAAGATGGTTCGCAAAGACGTGCTTCCACTCGAAACTGCTCACCGCAGACCGTTATATCCCCCTTGCGGATATGAAATTTCAAAAGATCGTCCTGAAGCCGACAGAATGCGGCGGCGTGGAGTGCGGCAACAACCTCATAATGATCCCGGGGTTCGAATCCATTCACTGCTTTGCGGGGGACAGGGATCTCAGGGCGGCGGCCATGGCGGACGGAAGGATAGAGATATACATGGAGGAGTAAAAATGAACGAGATAACATGCCCGAAGTGCGGATTTGCGATGAGCATAGATGCGGCGCTGGAAGGACAGATAGAGTCGCGCATATCTGCGGAGAACGAGAAGAGGCACCGCGAGGAGATGCTGGCCGCAAAGAAGGACGCGGCGGAGAGCGCCGCAAGGGCGCTCGAACTGGAGAAGCAGAGGGCCTTGCAGGATCTGGAGTTCGAGAGGCGGAAGATAGCCTTGGAGCTGGAGGGGCAGGCCAAGCTGAAGGCCATGGAGCAGGAGACGGCGACGGAACAGCTGAAGAAGGACGCGGAGGCTGAGAAGGCGAACAACGCAAAGCTCCGCGAAGAGCTGACGAGGCTGTTGGAAAAGCTGCGCCTTTCCGAAGAGACCAAGGAGAACCTTCAGCTGGAATCCCAGAAGAAGCTCAACGAAGAATCCATAAAGATACGCGACGAGGCGCGGAAACAGGCCGAGGAATCGGCCCAGTTGAAGCTGGCGGAGATGGAGAAGACCCTCCGCGACACGCAGGCCTCCCTTGAAGCGGCCCAGAGAAAGGCGGCCCAGGGATCCCAGCAGAATCAGGGCGAGGTCCTTGAGATCAGTCTCGAAGAAGGCCTCCGGGGAGAGTTCCTCTTCGACGACATCTCCGAAGTGAAGAAAGGGCAGAGAGGCGCGGATGTGGTGCAGATCGTGAAGGACAGGCTGCAGAACGAATGCGGCATCCTGCTTTGGGAGACGAAGAACGCGGCATGGCAGCCTGCGTGGATCCCAAAGTTCAAGAGCGATATCAGGGAAGCGGGTGCGTCGGCGGGAATACTCGTGTCCAAAGAGATCCCCGACAAGTACGGGGACATAGCCGAGATAGACGGCGTTTGGGTGGTCAAGCCGTCCTTCGCCCTTCCCGTGGCGGGGCTCATGCGCGCCCAGATAATCGGCGTGCATGCGGCGAACCGCAACGCGGAGAACAAGGACGAAAAGATGGAGTATCTCTTCCAATACCTCACGGGGCCGGAGTTCAAGAACCGGATGGAGGCCATCCTCGACAACTACACGGCGCTGCAGAGCGAGTTGGAGAAGGAGAGGAGGTCCGCCGAGAGGAGGTGGGCGAAGCAGGAGAAGTCCATACGCGCGGTCATAAGCAACACGGCGGGGATGTACGGCGACCTGCAGGGGCTCATCGGCGGAGAGCTGGGAGACATAAAGCTGCTGGAAGAGGACGACGGTCCGGAGGATGAGTGAGACCGCGCAGGAATGTCCGCAGGACCGGAAGCCGATCGCGGCCGACGGGAAACGAGTATAACAAATGCGGACATTCGGGGGCATTGCGATCCATCCGTCCGCCATGCTTCCGCCGCACTGTCCGGCGGCGGGAGCGTTCATCAACGGGCCCAAAACATATTGCGCAGAGAAGAAAACATCCGGAGACCGCAGACAATGACCGCACATATGCCCAAGATCACCGTCAGGGGGAAGGTTCTGGACAGACAGCAGACTGAGGCCGTCGTCGACGGCGCCAAGACGGAGCTGGTCATCGCGGGAGCCGGCACGGGAAAGACGACGACGCTCGTTGGCAGGGCGAAGTATCTCGTCGAGGTCCTGGAAGTGCCGTTCGACAGGATACTGATGATATCCTTCACCAACAACACCGTAGACGATCTCAGAAAGGCCGTCCGGGACGAGCTGAGATGCGGAGACGCCCGGAACATCATGACCATACACTCGCTTGGCAGCATGATCGTGAACAGGGAGGCGTGCGTGGCGGACAGGCGCGCCCGGCTCATCAAAGGGATTCTCGTCAATCTCGTTTCAAACAACGGCTACTACGCCGAACAGCTGATCGAATACACCGAAAAGCTGACGGAATTCCCCCATACCAACTACTCCATGAACTATGAGTACATCACGGAGGACGGCCTCCGCAGGACGGCCAACGTGCTGTTCGAGCACGACATACCGTACAGGTACGAGAGGGCCGGAGCACAGAATGATTGGAAGGGGCGCATAACCGTTGCCGACGGGGAGGGAAGGCCCATCGAGCTGTACACGTCCAACGATGCGGTCAGGGCCGCCTCCAAGGATCCCAACGCTCTCCTTTCCATGCTCCGGGGCAGGGGATTCGTCTTTGACCGGCACGATCGCAGGGAATACGCGATGAAGCTCATCAACAGATGGAATCTCAGGATACCGAACAGCATCGGAAACACCATAGCCCGGTCCAAAGCGGTGGGGGTGACGTTCGATCATCTGATCATGGAGAACGAGATCCGCAACGCCGGCGACGGCCCGCTCAAAGGATCCGTGTCCGGAAGGCTGGACCTTCTGTACAGGATCAACAAAGAATACTGCGAACAGTACGAATCCAACGGCCTCGTCGATTACGAGGACATGATTGTCAAGGCCGCCGAAAGGCTGGAAGGCGGGTTCGTCCCGCCGTTCAGGTACGACCACGTTCTGATCGACGAATATCAGGACGTGTCCCCGATCCTTGTGAGGCTGATAACCGCAATGCGCAGGCGTATGAATTTCAACCTGTTCTGCGTGGGCGACGATTGGCAGAGCATCTACTCCTTCAACGGCGGCGACATCTCGCAGATGTACGGATTCGGGGACGCATGGAAGGATTGGGGGGCGCCTTCGGTCCGAAAGATCGAGACCACCTACCGCTGCCCGAAAAGCATCGTCGACATAACGAACAGATTCGTTATGAAGAACAGGAAACAACTGGAGAAGAGCGTCAGAAGCTTCCATGGCGGCAGGGACTTCGGGATAGAGCTGCTTCCTGCGCTGTACAAAAGAGATATCCCGGACATGATCGGGAACCGCCTGGACCACCTTCCCGGCGACAGTTCGATATTCATCATCGGCAGGGCCAGAGGGGATCTGTTCGCTTTTCAGTTCGACGACAGGTTCCGTTTTGAACAGGGCGTGGAGAAGCCCGATCTTGCCGGCACCGTGCCGATGAGGTACCGCAGGCATATAGTCTACCCCGACGGGACGGAGGATGACGAGGACATGGAGATCACGTACGTCACGGCGCATTCGGCGAAGGGGCTGGAGGCCGATTATGTGTTCATAATCGCCGACAGGGACAGGAAATGCTTCCCGTCCACGGCCGACGATGATATATCGGTTCTGTTCCCCCGCCCCATCGAAGCCGCGGAGCTCCCCGAGGAGCGCAGGGTGTTCTACGTTGCGATGACCCGCGCGAGAAAGAGGCTGTTCATCGTGAACCGCGCCGAGAAGGGCGATTCCTTCGCATCCGACTCGCCGTTCGTCAAAGAGATCGTGTCGTTCTATCCGAAGGGTTTCGACGAATCGACTCCCACCTGCGCCAAGTGCGGCGGGGCGATGAAGATCAAGGTCGGCGAGAGGAACAAGTTCTACGCCTGCGCCGCATTCCCGAAATGCGCCGGATCGTTCAGGACGTTCAGGGAGATGTGAGCGGGGGCGTGCCGGCGGCGGTTCTCAGCATCTCATTGAGTTCGTTCCATCCCGACTCCGAACTGAGATCGAATTCGATTTCCTTTTCATCGTCCTCGGAGGTCGCCATCTTTCCCGTGAGATCCGAAAGGGATATCTCAAGGATGAATTCCGTTTCGCCGATTGTCCATTCCATTTCGATATCTCCGGAAGGGGTCGGATATGTGTACGGCAGCGCCTTGTCAGACCAATAGAAGGAGTCGAACAGATCCGCCAGTCTCGACAGGGCGGCCTTGTCCGGAGCGGCGCCGATCCCGTTTCCAAGCCAGCCGTCCTCCGTGTGCAGGTTTGGAGAAATCTGTGGAGGTGCTGTTGAACCCTGCCATATCCCTAAAGTGAAGAGTAAAGATTATAGGATTCAATAACCTGTTCACTCTTATGTGTAATGGGATAATTGGTAGACAGGAATTGATTTCACGCCTATCTACGAGGGGAATCAGATGCATTGAAGTGCAAGACATATATGATAAAAAGAATATGATACTGTTGAAGGATAATAGCATTGATGCCTTTGCAGAGATTGTTAAGACAGAAGACGACGTTCTTTTTGAGTACCTACATCTCAATGCAAATGCCCACCTTATAGGCAAAGAAACAATAGAAATGATGATTGGGCGTGGTGATGCAGTCACAGATGATGTAGACGCGAGGATATCAAAGTACAATGACAAACTACTGAAGATGGATTCTTCAGAACCCTATGCACTGGTGTCCGTGTGTCTAAACAACGGATTCAAAATAGGAATATGCATCTAGAATAACGATATGGATTTTGTAATGGATCCTCGTGAAAAACTAGCCGAGATAGTGAGAGAGAGTGGAAAAGATTTGGATGAACTGGCGGCAGCTGCGCGTGAAAAACTGGATATGTTGAAAGAAGAACTGACGAACAAGATAATAGA
>JAITQH010000001.1 GCA_031288985.1 Candidatus Methanoplasma sp.
GCTCATGACCGCGCTCACGATCCTGCCGCGCTCCCTCACGAGTTCGGCGCGGGCGGCGTCCAGCTCCCTTATCTTCCTGTCCGTCTCGGCGACGGCGGCCCGGGCGGCGTCCAGCCCGAGGGATCCCTCTGCGGTTTCGGAGGCTCCCTCTATGGGGACCAGGCGCGCCCGGAACATTCCGCCGCACATGTCGATGGTTATGCTGAACTCCGATCCGGGGCGGTACACCGTGCGTTCCGGCCCCCTTTCCCCCGCCTCGCGGCGGCTCTCGACGATGCCGCAGCCCTCCATGACCGCGAGGTTCTTCACAACGGCCTGCTGGCTGATCCCCAGCTCCTTTGACAGGCGCAGGGGGTAGCAGGGCTCTCTTGCGAGGATCTGGAGTATCCTGCGGCGGGTGGGGTTCTCCACCGCCGAAAGTATGAGATCGATGTTGTCTTCAGCATGCGTCATGTTATCAACCTAAAATTATCAACTAAAGGTTAACAACTAAAAAATATATAAAAATTGGCAACGTAAAACGAAAGTTGCCCATAAGGGATTTGTTTGAGCGGGGACGCTCAGAGGCCGCCTTTCTTGGCTTTCTCCTGGGCGCGCTTCATGCGGGCCTTGGAGTCGAAGCCCGTGGCCTTTTCCGCGAACGCGTTGAGCCTGCGCTTGCTGTCCAGAATGTCTTCGTCCTTCATCTCCGCGTCCTGCCTGCTGACCGTGGATATCTCCATCCTGTCCTTGGCGGTGATTCTGGCATCGATCCTTGCAAGCACGCCGTAAGATGACGTGAGCGTATCGCCGTTCTTGGCGACATTGCCGAACGATTCCTTCATCAGCTGCTCGAGAAGGTCTCCCTCTATGTTCTTGTACCATCCTTTTTTAATGTCGTATTCAACCATCGGATCACTTCTGTATAATCAATTCATTATTTAATCCGCGGTCAAGGTCGGCCGCGGTCCCCAGCAGTCTTTCCGCCGTCATGCCACGGATCCACGCGTCTTTGCATCCGCATGACGCACGCAGATCCTTTGGATCTCCGGAGAACGAGAACCTCTCCACCGCTTCCAGTGCGGACGCGTCGCACGCGCCGCAGTTGTGCGCCCCTCTCTGCGAGCCTCCTCCCGACGGGGAGGACATGAGCCTTGCGCCCACCTTCCCCGACAGACGCTCCATGACCTCTATGAGCGACCATATCCACGGGGAGCGCAGCTCCCCGTTCTTCCACAGGCGCTCCGCGAGCGTCCCCCTCTGGACGTTGAGGGGATTGATGGATATCTCGTCGGAGAACCCGTCCGCGAACAGGGCGGACGCCTCCGCATCCTCGATGGCCTCCGACTCCGAAAGGAACGGGGGCTTGAGGATCAGGTACGTCCGCACGAGCAGACCTTCATTCTTTATCATGCTCCCGGCGCGGCGGATGTCGTCGGGCGTGAATCCTTTGTTTATGGATCTTTCAAGGACCTCCGGGTCGGAACTCTCGAGTCCCAATGCGACGGTGGTGTTCCGCGGAAGCGTTTTGACCGTTTCCTCGGTGACGAACTCGGGCCTGCTCTCGAACAGCAGACGCTCGCACCCCGCAAACTCGCGGAATACCCGCTGTCTTATGCCCATCGGTATCTCGCACTCGTCCAAGAAGCTCCCGGATGTGTAGATCTTAACGAACGGCTCGTCTTTGTAAGAGAAAAGAACATTGTCCAACTGTCTGTTCAGATCTTCCTCCGTGACCCCTCCGAGCGACGCCTGCCTGTATCCGCACATGGTGCAGCCGCCGGTCTTCGCCCAGACGCACCCGTTCGTGCGGAAGATTATGACCATCGCATCAACGGTCTTCCCTCCGGACAGGTCTTTCTCCTTCCACACCGCTTCCGGCTCACAGGGGGATCTCCTTTCTTTCATCGGCCCTTCCACGCCGTCATTCGATATTAACCCTTCCTGCGGCTCTGCAACCCGATTTGCGATGCGGATCTCTTCGGATATGGTAGGATAAAGGCGCGTGCGGGAGAATGCGCAGAGAACAATGCGGGAATCGTGAGCTTGTCGGAAACAAAGGGGTCACTGCCGACAGTACATTGGGGAATGGCACCACAATTTAGGGGCTGGGCGCCGTGAGGCTGCCGGCAGTGTTTTTTGAGGTTTGGGGAAAGGGTTTGGGAAAGATATTTGGGAAAGATGTTTGAGATTGTCTCGGGATACTCATTCCGCTTCGATGGTGATGCTTTCCGTCACGTCCTCCTTGGGTATCTCGTATCCCGCGTTGGTGCGGGCGGGGGCCTTCCAGCTTCCGTCATTTCCTACGCGGTACTTCACGTTCGCATCGCCTTCTACGGAGAAGCGGTACGCCTTTCCGTAGCGGGCCTTGTTCTTGCCTGTTATCGATGTCGCCGACGTGATCTTGATCACTTCAAATGACCTTCCCGGGCCGAACGCGAACCAGTATATCGCTGAACCTGCCGCGGCAATGATGACCACTGCGGCCGCAGCAATGATGACCGCAGTTCCTGACAGGGGGCCGTCGCCGTCGTTGCTCTTGCCGTCCTTGTCGGTGTCCTTCGGCCCGTTGCCGTCGCCGTCGCCATTGCCATCGCCGTCACGGGCGGGGACGAAAGGCTTGGAGACTATGCTTATGGTGTGGTTGGAGACCACGCCGTGTAGGGTGTACTCTCCGGATCCCGCATCGAAGGGCACGCTCGCCCCATCTACGATCACGTCTGCTATGACGTATCCGCTCTTTGCGGCAAAGGTGAACGTGATGTTCTGTCCACCCGCGACGCTCGAAGATCCCGACGGGGTGACCGTCGCGTTAGAGTCCGCGTACGCGCTCACGGTGTATGTCTTTGCGGCTTGGTAGACTTTCCACGTCGCCGTGTAGGTTCCGGCCGCCGAGACC